>JACQAX010000036.1 GCA_016194795.1 Deltaproteobacteria bacterium
CGATGGGCTTGCCGAACTGCGAGCGGTCCTTGGCATACTTGACCGCCGTCTCGATGGAGGCGCGCGCGATCCCCAGGCTGATCCCCGAGATCGTGATGCGCTCGATGTCGAGGTTCTTGAGCATGTGGGCGATCGAGCCGCCCTCCTCGCCCACGAGGTTCTCGGCCGGCACCTCGCAGTTGTCGAAGATCAGCTCGCCGGTGGGGCTGGCGCGCATGCCCATTTTCTTGAGCTTCTTGCCCATCTTGAAGCCGGGGAACTTGCTTTCGACGATGAACGTCGAGATGTCCTTCTTGCCGTCGCCCGTGCGCGCGTAGACGTAGAACACGTCGCCGATGACGGCGTTGGTGATGAACATCTTCGTGCCGTTGAGAACGTACTTGTCACCCTTTTTGACGGCGCGCGTGCGCATCGCGAGCGCGTCGGAGCCTGCGCCCGGCTCGGTCATGCCCATGCCGCCGATGTGTTCGCCCGAGATCAGGCCCGGCAGATATTTCCGCTTCTGCGCCGGCGAGGCATTTGTGGCGATATTGTTGACGGTGAGGTAGCTGTGGGCGAGGGCCGAGAGCGCCGTCGAGGCGTCGACCGCGCCGAGCTCCTCCATCAAGAGGGTTGCCGCTACGCATCCCATCTGAGTTCCACCGTATTCGTCTGGTGTCGTTACGCCCAGGAAGCCGAGCTCGCCCATCTTGGTGAAGTAGGACTTGTCGTAGCCTTCGGTCTCGTCGAGGTGCTCGATCTTGGGCGCCAGCACCGACTGGGCAAAATCGCGCGCCGATTTCTCTAAAAGCCGGTGCTCTTCAGTAAAAAACCACATTTGGAACCTCGCGGGGCTTTGACCGCCCGTGTATGTATGTTAGTTTTTATGGCGATGAATGGGGATTTCTCTCGCTTCAATCCGCAGTCTTATACCGGCAAAGTAAAAGAGAAAGACGGCCTTTCGCAAGCCTTTAATGTGCTGCTCAATTACTGGGAGATCAAGCCCACGCAGTACGAGTCCCGGCTCCAGGAGCTGGCGCTCAAAGACGTGCGGACGGTGAGCGCTTTCGTGCCGTGGGCGCACGTCGAGACCGACATCTACCATTCGCTGAAGAAGTTCGTGCGCGCGGCGTGGGCCGTGCGCCTCAACGTCAGGCTCTTCGTGATGCCCGAGCTCGGCGTGAACTACCCGAACGCCGGTTTTCCGAAAGACCTGCTCGCCAACATCTCGAACCTCGCCGTCGACCGCCTTGGGCGCGTGATCTACAACCACGCCGCGCCGAACATCTTCCCGCTGCCGAGCTTCTCGTCGCCCGAGGTGCTCAAGCGCTTCGGCAACTACCTGATCAAGGTCGGCTCGGTCCTGGGAGAGGTTTTCACCGAGACCGGCGGCAACGCCGATTTCTGCGAGATCGTCGTGAGCAACTCGCTCTTCAACTATTACCGCAGCCACGGCCTCTCGCTCGGCGAGCACGGCGACTACTCGGCCGCGCACGTCATGGCGTTCCGCGACTTCGTCGACAAGGAATACCGCTCGCCGACGAACGGCGCCGACGGCGAAGCCTTCAAGATGCAGCTTTACGAGGGCTATAACCGCCACCGCTTCTTCACGCAGATCGAGCGGCTGCTGCGCGAGAAGACGGACATGGTGTTCTCGCGCAAGAGCTCGACGTGCCCGGTGCGCCACACCGATCTCTACAACCCGGAGTGCGACCCCGAGGCCGCTTACCAGGGGCTGCTCACCGAGATGTTCGACTTCAAGCCGTCGGTGCAGCGGTACTACGAGAGCATCATCGCCGGCGGCTACCGCGGCGAGACGATCTATCTCGGCAACTCGGGCATCTTCCGGCGCTTCAGCGACCAGGAGAAGAGCTTCCTCATGCTCGCCGCGCTCATCCATTCGGGCGAGGTGGGCGTCATGGCCGAGGAGCTGTTCCGGCTTTCGCCGAACTTCCAGCGCAAGCTGCGCGCGCTCGTGGCGTTTCTCGAGGAGCGCCGCTTCGTGCGCCAGACGCGCGTGACTTACGTCTCGGCGAGCAAGTTCTCGATGGAGAAGCGCAGCTTCGGGCTGCTCACGGGAATGGCTCCGGGCGTGCTTTCGGTGGTGGCCGGTCTCGACGCGCACGCGCGCCAGCTCTCCGAGCGTCTCGTGTTCATGGACCCGAAATCGGTCATCCGCCTCGTCGAGCTCGTGCAGCTCTTGTCGATGGCGCAGTCGGGCAAGATCGTCGCGATCCCGATGCCGATGTCGGCCGTCCCGAACTACACCGCGGACGCGATCACCCACTTCGAGAAGTTCAAGAAGGCGAAGCACCCGCTGCGCCTGAGCATCGGCGTGCCGTACGAGGTCTACGACTACCACCTCGGACAGGTCGTCTTCTACGACCCGCAGGCGTTCTGGGCCGATAGCGAGCTGCCCGAGCTCTCGCGTTTCTTCGCCGCCCTCCTCGGCCTCGCCGAGGTGCGCGCGATCTGCAGCGTGAGCGACCAGCGGATCCACGTCGCCAGCTACGTCGCGCAGGACGACTCCAGCCAGCGGCTCGTCTTCCTCATCAACCCGACCGCCGAGGACCTCAACGTGTCGCTCGGCTTCTCCGACATCGTCACGCTCGCCGCGCTCCCGGGCAGCGCCAGCGACACGACCGACGGCGCTCCGCCGCTCGTCGGCAAGACCTTCGAGCTCGCGGTTCCGCGTTTCGGCGTGCTGTCGATGCAGGTGGCCGATCCGGCGCAATCCGACCTTTCTTCCGGCCGCCTGAAGATCACGTCCGAGGAATCCGATGCGGGAGTGGTCACATGGACTTGAGACACGACTGGAAAGCCCTCAACGAGGTTCTCTTCTCGGGAGCCAACCCGGCCTCGGCGGCCACGGGCGGCGCGAGCGTCGTGCTGCTCGAGGACGACGACCCGGTGCTTCGCCAGGAGGGCGGGGTTCCCTCGTCCCGTGTGATCGACGGCGTGGTGTCCAACGGGCGCGCGTTCACCGACCTGGGCATCGGCGGCGTCTCGTCCAACAAAGAGCTGCTCGACGGCCTGGCCACGAAGTACGGCGCCGACCAGACGATCGTGCTCTCGAAGAAGATGCTCGACCAGTGCGTGATCGAGGCCGCCTCGCTCGGCACCAACTATTTCCAGCAGCTGCAGCGCCTGCGCGAGCAAGCCAGCCGCGCCAAGGGCGGGCCGATCGTCTCGCGCAAGCATTTCCTGCTCGACCTTTTCGGCGGCAAGCTCAAGCGCGTGCTCCCGCGCCGGTTCAACGCGCTTCTCTTCCTCGACCAGCGCCCGACCGACGCCGTGGGCTCGGCGCCCTTCGCGTATCGCGCGATCTTGATGTCGTACGCCTCGGGCCAGCTCGACCAGTTCTTCGAGCCCGACTTCTCGAGCCTGCACGAAAACCGGTTGAAGAACTGGCACAACGAATCGGACGCGATCGGCCAGTACCTCGAGTCGCGCTACATGCTCCCGTGCTTCGGCATCTTCATGCACAAAGACGAGTGGCAGCGCTGTCTCGAGACGGCGGCCCACAAGCGCCGCCCCTGGCGCTCGTTCGTCCGGTTTCATGACGAAGGGCTGGCGCAGGTCTATCCCAACGGCTTCATCGCGAAATCGTTGCTCGCGAGCCAGCGCCTGATGGTTTACTTCGGCCGCGTTTGAAAAAAAAAGAGGTCTGCTCCTCCATCGCGAGGAGCAGACCTCTCCTTGTTTTATTTTCAGTGGCCGCTGCCGGAGCTCGCTCCCGAGCTCGAACCCGAGCTCGAGCCGCCTACGCTCTGCGCGCCCTTGGACTGTCCGCCCGCCGTGGCTTGCCCGCCCTTCGTGGCCTGCCCGCCGCTGACCTGTCCACCCTTCGTGGCCTGTCCACCGGTGGCCTGCCCACCCTTCGTGGCCTGTCCACCGTTGGAGGCCTGTCCACCCTTGGTGCTCTGACCGCCCGCGCTCGATCCGCTGGAATTCGACCCGTTGGAATTCGAGCCTCCGTTATTCGAGCCAGACGCGCCCGATGCGCCCGTGGCGCCACCGCTCGAGCCCGTGTTGTTCTGCTGAGCAAAGAGCGTGGCGCCGCCGAGAGCGAGAAGACCCGCGGCGAGCGCGGCGATAGTAGACCTTTTCATGGTTTTCCTTTCGTTAGGGTTGGTTGGGATTCCCCACCAGCCGAAGCAAAACCGGGACCAGGCTTCGTGCGCAAAGAGGTCGCTGCCCGCTGGGTCGGACGGGTTTGAAGTTTGCATTGTCTGCTCGTATGCCCGAGCCAGGCGCGCCAGAACGTCCTCGCAGGAAATTCCGGCCGTACCGCCTTTACAGCCACGAGGAGCTGAAGCGCTCACGTGCGAAGAAAAGGCTCATGACGGTGGTCGTGCTGGCCCTGGTGGCGCTGGCGGCGGCGGCCGCCGGCTATGTCTATTACCACTCCTACTTCGAGCAGACGGGCGATGCCCGCGTCGTGACCCAGGCGACCAGGCCGCAAGCCCGCCTCGCGGGCAAGGTGATGAAGGTTTTCGTGCGAGACGCGGACGTCGTGAAGGCCGGGCAACCGCTCATCCAGCTCGACCCCAGCGGCTACCGGGCGGCCTACGAACAGCGGGAAAACGAGCTTGCCAGGAGCGAGAAGCAGCTGGAGGGCGGGCGCGTCTATCTCGCGAGGCTTCGAGACGCGATCGAGGGAGGCGGGGACGCGGCTCGCAAGAAATATGAGGGCGGGCTCAAGTGGTTCCGGAGCCTGGAGGCCAAGACGCAGAAGCAGCGCTTGCTGGCCGCCGAGGCGCAGGCGCAGCTCAAGTCGACTCTCGTCACGGCTCCCGGCGACGGTCACGTCGCTCGAAGCCTGGTGCAGCCGGGCGCTCAGGTCGCGGTGGGACAGCCGCTCATCGAGCTCGCGGGCAATGCGCCGCCCTCGGTCGTGGCGATGTTTCCGGCATCGCGGCTCGAAAAGATGAAGGCAGGGGGGCGCGCCGTCGTCTTCGTGCCCTCTCTCGGCAAAACCTTCGAAGGGTCGGTCGAGAGCTTGCCGACGGTTTCATCCGGCTTGCGGCCCCCGGACTCGCTCATCGAACGCGTTTTCTCGCGGCTTGCGAAAGGCGCCAAGCAGGAAGCCGTGACCATCGTGCTCGACCCCGTCTCGATCGCGGGCGACCTGAATCGCTTCACCGACGGCGCGGCGGCCGAGGTGAAAGTTTACGTCAAATGAGCCACGGGCGGGCGTGAGAGGTTTTTTTCACGCGTCGACCCACTCGGCGCCACCAGACGAGCTCGCGCAGCAGAAGGTAATACGACTTGCGAACGGCGCCCTGGGCGTCGGCGTTCATGCCGAGCCCCTTGAAGCGGCCCGCGTCCGAAGCTTGGGGACGAAGACCGCCGACCAGAGCAGAACGGCGAGCGTCCAGGCCGTGGCTGCATAAGCCAGGTGCCGAAGATAGGATTGAGGCGCGAACGGGACTGCCGCGCGCGTGATCGCCGCGACCAGGCTGAGAAGCGCCGAAGTCGTCAGCAGCCGCGACCTGAGGTCGATCGAGTGGCCATGCCCGCCGTGGGCGCTGGCTCCAGCGCACCTCGAGCCAGAAGCTCGCGAGCAGCGACATGGCGAGAGCCAGCACCGGACCGATGACCTTTGCGGGATTCGGCGTCTCGTTCAGCTTCGTGATCTGGATCGGAAGGTCGCTCCAGCCCCAGATCGCGGGCAAGAGGTGCGTCCCCACTCCGAGGATCAGGGAGAGCGTCATGCCTTGGGTGTAGAGCAGCTTCGCGAGCGCGAGCCACGTCGCGTCGCTCAGCCAGCCGAAGTCGCCGGCGGCGAGAAGAAGCGCGCCGGCGAGGCCCATCAGCAGGCCGAGCCCCACGAAGACGAAGAACCTCGGCGGCTCGTGGCTGCGGGTCCGCACGCGACTTGCGCAGAAGAGAGCGAGGCACGCCAGTGAGGCGAACGAGAGAGCGTGGAACCAGGCGCGGTTTCCGCAAAAGCTTACGCTCGCCAGCGCGGCGAATAGCACGCCGCCGAAAGCCAGCTCGCCGGGGCGGCAGCGCGCGCTTCCGGTGAACTGCGGAACGGCCGTCATCAGAAAGCCCGCGGCGAACGCGAAAAGGAATCCGCCGACCATCAGATCGGGGTGGACGAGACCGGGATAGGCGCCGGAGAGCCCGAACCCGAACGTCACCCACGGCAGGGTACCCGCGATCGCGGCCAGGGCGCCGAGCGGGAAATAGAGGCGATACGGCTCGATTGGCTCTTTCGTCTTCATCTGCGTGCCGCGAGCCGCTCGAGAGTCTTGAGCGTGTCGTCCGGGTTTTGCCGCAAGCCGAGCTTCTGATGCACGATCACGCCTTCGGAGTCGAGGATGGTGATGACGTTGGAGTGGTCGAAGCCGCCGCCTTCGAGCTCCTTGAAGCGTACGCCGAGCAGCGCGGCGACCTCGCGCACGCTCGCGGGCGAGCCGTGAAAGAACGTCCAGCGCGTGAGGTCCACGCCGTGCTTCTCGGCGAAGTCGCGCAGCTTCGCCGGCACGTCGTTGGCCGAGTCGAGGGCGAAGACGGCGAAGCGGACCTGGCTTCTGACGGCGGCGGGAAGGGCCTTCTCGATCGCCTTGAGGTCGTTCATCATGAGCGGGCAGGACATCTGGCAGCTCGTATAGACCATCGTGGCGACCACGGGGGCGCCACGCAGTCGCACGAGAGTTGTTTTCTCGCCGGCATGGGTTTCCCAGAGCGACTTCGAGCGGTAGATCGAGCGGCTCTCGAGCGAGCTTGCGCTGATCGGCGCGAGCAGCAGGAGACAGGCGGCGACGGACGTCAAAAGCCGGTTCAGGTTCATTTCGTTTCCTCCCGGGCGCATCGGAACCCCAGGTTTCCGGTCGTGTAGTCGGCGTGCAAGCTCCCACGGAACTGGTACCGCATGAACTTCGCGTAGTCCGACGGGTCGCGCGCATTGAGGCTTCCCGCTCCGCAGAACAGGTTCTCGTCTTTCGTGCCGTCGCTTCTGGCCTCGGAGCCGCTCATCTCGCTGTTGAAGTCGAGGGTCCATTCCCAGATGAGCGCGTGGAGGTCTTGGATGCCGTAACCGTTGGCCGGTTTTCGGCCGACGGCCTCGAGGACCTTGTCGTTGGGACGGCTGTACCAGGCCAGGATCTCGTCTTTCATCCGCTCGGCTCGGTGGCCGCCGTCGTCGAGCGCGTACTCCCACTGGTCGGTCGTCGGCAGCTCCTTGCCGCGCGCGCGACAGTAAGCGGCGGCGGCGAACCACGATACGCGCGTGACCGGCTTGTCGCCCTCCGCGCGGGAGCGCAGCGAGAGATCGGCGCGCCAGTGCTTGAGGTAGGAGCCGTCGGCGAAAACGCGGCCGATCTCCGAGCGCCGCCACTCGGGGTTGGCCTTGACGAAAGCGAGGTACTCCCGATTGGTGACGGGGCGGACGTCGAGCCGGAAGGCGCCCACCGCCACGGCCTTGCGAGGCGCCTCGGGCTGTGCTTTGCCGAGCGGCGCTCGCGCCGGGTAGAAGGGCAGATAACTTCCTGCCGGGATCGGGCGCTCCACGCCCGGACCGGCGCCGAGCAGGAATGGCGACGCCAGGAGCGATGCGAGGAGCAGACTGCTTCGCATTTCCTACTCCTGCGCGCCGGCCGCGGATTTCGACTTGGCTGCGCGATTGGCTTTGACGTCCGCCGGCGTGACTTCCTTGCCCGAGTTGCCCCAGGAGTTGTAGATGTACGTGAGCACGTTGGCGATTTCCTCGTCGCTCAGGGTCCAGGCCGGCATCACGCCGTTGAACGTCTTGCCGTTGACGGTGACCGCGCCTTGCAGGCCGCCGGTGACGGTCTTGATCGCGCGGGCCTTGTCGGCGTTGAGGAAATCCGAAGCGGCCAGCGGCGGGAAGGCATTCGGAATGCCTTGGCCGTTGCCCTGATGGCAGGCCATGCAGTTCGCCGTGAACACGTTCTTGCCGCGCTCCACGCGCTCGATCTTCGTTTTGGCCGAAGGCGCCGCTTTCGCGGCCTGCTCGGTCACGCGGATGTTCGTGCCTTCGGGCATGTAGACCTCGTCGCTCACCTTGCCCGAGTAGATGTTCTTGTTCTCGGGCCCGGTGACCTTCAGCATGCCCAGCGCCCCTTTGTTGAACGCGCGGGTGAGCGCATGGTCGACGAGAATGTAGGTGGCCGGAACGTTGAGGCCGAACTGCGTGATCGCGGCTCCGCCGGGCGGGATGAGCGTGGTCTGCACGTTCTGCGTGACGTGGCTCGTGTTTCCCTCGGCCCACACCTGGTCGAAGATCTCGCCGATCACGTGGAACGACGAGGTGAGGTTGGGACCGCCGTTGCCGACGAACAGGCGGACGGTTTCGCCTGGCTTGGCCGTCAACGCGCCATCGCCCGCGAGCGCGCCGACCGAGCCGTTGAACACGACGTACTCGGGGCGTTCCTGGATCGCCTTTTCCATGCTGAACGGCTGGAGGCCCTGCTGGCCGTTCGGGCCCTTCGTGTAGAAATCGCCCTGCATCACGTAGTACTCGTGGTCGACCTTCGGCAGGCCGTCGGCGGGCTCGACGAGAATCATCCCGTACATGCCGTTGGCGATGTGCATCGCCACCGGCGCCGTGGCGCAATGGTAGACGTAGAGGCCCGGGTTGAGCGCCTTGAAGCTGAAGACCGAGCTGTGGCCCGGCGCGGTCAGCGAGGCACCCGCGCCGCCGCCCTGGCCGGTGACCGCATGGAGGTCGATGTTGTGCGGCATCTTGTTGTCGGGGTGGTTGTTGAGATGGAACTCGACGAGGTCGCCCTCGCGGATTCTGATGAACTTGCCCGGAACTTTTCCGCCGAACGTCCAGAACGTGTAGCGAACGCCGTCGGCAAGGCGGCCTTCGACCTCCTTGACCTCGAGATTGACGATCACCTTGGTCGCATGCCTGCGCGTGATCGGCGGCGGCACGTTGGGCGCGTCGGCGAGGATCGCGTTTTCCTGGCCTTCGATCTTTCGCTCCAGGTTTTCGTTGTCCGAGGCCGACCACGCCGAGAGGCACAGGATCGTCGAGCTCACGGCCCAGGCGATGGACGTTTTCGTCATTAGATTGGGGTTAAGCATGGAGTGCCTCTTTCTCGTTCGATGTTAGAAACTGATGGGAAGATCGACGAACACGATTTTGTCGCTGCGGCTCGCGGCGGAGAGTGGGGCATCCTTTCCTGCGCGCGAGACATTACGTCCCCGAATCCGGCTGAATTGCCTTCTATCGGTATAGATTGCGAGTGACGTGCCAGCGTTGACGCGGGCGCGCTGAGGGGTGCAGGATTTTCAGCGCTTCAGGCGCCGAGGCGAAAGCCGCGTCTCAGGCGCTCGAGGTTGAGCGACTCAGGGACCTTCTTGTGGATGTTGTTGGGGTGGGTCTTGAGTGTCTGTGGGTGAGCCGGGCAGGCGAGTCTCGTTCCGCATACCGCAACGAGCGCTGCGGTACGCGGAACGGTGATCCGAGACTACTCGTCCTCAGCGCACGTCGAGGAACAGCTTGTGGACGCGAAAGCCGTCCTTGTCGGCGCCGCGTACCTGGCGGAACCTGCAGAAGCCCGTCGACTTGAGCGCGCGGTAGTGCCACCACAGAAACTTCTTGCGCACGAGCTTGGCGCACACGGTTTCACCGCCGTCTTTCGAGAAGACGATCTGGTCCTTGTCGAGGAGCAGGCCTTGCACGGGAAACTCCTCGATCGTCTCAGGGTTGCAGTAGCCGGTGGGCTGGTCCCGGCAGACGACGTTGTCGACGAACTTCACGGCAACGAGAGCCTCGTCGCCCTTTTCGCTCAGCACGAGCGAGGCGCCCTCGATGGAGACATCGTCGTCCTGGCGCTCGGTGATGAACACCGACGAGGCGGCGAAGGCCGAGGTCGTGACGAGAAGAGACGCGAAGAGCATCGAAAGAACGGATTTCATGGAATTTCCCCCTATGCCCGACCGGTAGCAAAGGTGGCGGGACCTGACAAATTCCCCTGAAAAATTGCTGGGCAAGCCTGCCAACGGCCCGGGGCGGCCGAAGGCTTAATGGTATGTTTCGGTCGGGTTTGAAATCTGCTATAAGCCGCGTATGACTTCAGCGGCGCTCTCCCCCGAAAAACCTCACATTTTCAGCCTCCGCATGTCGGATCTGGCTGAAGAGTTCATGAGCATCGGCGTGCCCGAAAAGAAGGCCCGTTACCATAGCCGCCAGGTCTTTCACTGGCTTTACCATCGCAAGATCACGTCGTTCGAGCAGATGACGGATCTCTCGAAGCTCACGCGCCAGCATCTGACCGACAAGTACGAGATCGCGGCGCTGCCGAAAGTCTTCGAGCAGAAGTCGGTCGACGGCACCCAGAAGTTCTTGTTCAAGCTCTTCGACGGCAAGACGATCGAGAGCGTCTTGATCCCTTCCGAAGATCGCCTCACCATCTGCATCAGCTCGCAGGTCGGCTGCGCGATGGCGTGCAAGTTCTGTCTCACGGGCACCATGGGCCTGATGCGCAACCTCGGCGTGCACGAGATCGTGGGCCAGGTGCTCGAGCTGTCGAAAAACGCCAACATCTCCAACATCGTCTTCATGGGGATGGGCGAGCCGCTGCACAACCTCGAAAATGTCTGCCGCGCGATCGAGATTCTTCTGAATCAGGACGGCCTCAATTTCTCGAAGCGCAAGGTCACCGTGTCGACCTCGGGCCTCGTGCCGGCGATCCGCAAGATGAACGAGCGCCTCAAGGGCGCCTATCGCCCGAACCTCGCCATCTCGCTCAACGGCTCGTACGATGCCCAGCGCGAAGAGGTGATGCCCGTCAACAAGGCGTTCGACATCAAGACGCTGCTCGACGCCTGCCGCGACTGGGAGCTCGAGCCCCATCGCCGCATCACGTTCGAGTACGTCGTGCTGGGCGGCCTGAACGACACCTTGGAAGACGCCGAGCGCGTGCGCCGCTTGCTTGCCGACATCCCGTCGAAGGTGAATCTCATCCCGTACAACCCGCATCCGGGCAGCGAGTACGCGCGGCCCGACGACGCCAAGGTGAACGCGATGCACCGCTATCTTCTCGATCGAGACGTCGCGGCGATGGTTCGCCACTCTCGGGGACGCGATATTCTCGCGGCTTGCGGACAGCTTCGCAGCGCGAAGAAAGAGGCGCTGGAAAGCGCCTCCGCCGAGACCGCTCCGGCCGCCGTCGCCACCGCCTAGGCTCGGCTTTCAGTCAGTCGCAGCGGGTAGGGTCGAGGATTTTCTCGAGGTGGCGCGGATAAAGCGTCTGGCCGCCGACCATCATCGAGTTGTTCTCGCCGACGTTGTTCATGGGGTAGTAGTCGGCCACGTACTCGTCGGGCAGCCCCATGCCGTGCGCGAGCTCGTGCTGCACGGTCTGGTCGTCGACTCCCGGATGCCAGTTGCCGGAGTCGGCTTGCATCATGCGTCCCGCGACGCCGCAGGCGTCC
>JACQAX010000037.1 GCA_016194795.1 Deltaproteobacteria bacterium
AAGCGCGACCCGAGCGACCGCCCGGACAAGCCGGTGAAGATCACCGGCATCACGATCAAGAAGTAGCGGGAGACCGGCTCGCACGGACGTCGGATGCGGGCGGCACGAGCTTGTCGAGCAGCATCGAGAGCACGATGTCGCTCAGCACGTTCGTGATCGCGCGCCCGCGCGAAAGCACCCAGTCGACGGTCAATAGCAGCGGAAGAATCTCGGTCGGAAGCCCGACCGTTCCCAGCACGAGCGCGAGCGAGATGAGGCCGGCTTCGGGCACTCCCGCGATGCCGATGCCGGCGACGAGGCACGAGACGGCGGCCAGGGCCTGCTGGCCGACCCCGAGCTGGATGCCGTGGACCTGCGCGACGAACAGCACGGCCATCGCCTCGTATAAGATGATGCCGTCGTGGTTGAAGTTGCTGCCGACGCACGCGGCGAGGCGCGCCGATTGGGTCGAGACTCCCATGCGGTCGAGGCACTTCAAGGTCACGGGAAGCGTCGCCAGGCTCGAGCTCGCGCCGAGCGCGTAGAAGATCGCGTCCTTGGCGCCCGTCCAGAAACGCCGGAGCTCGGCCGAGCCACCCGAAAAATAGAGCCACGCCTGGTAAACGACGCCGATCTGCAGCGCGAGCCCGAGGAGCGCGACGGCGACGTAGATGGCCAGGCCCCGCAGCGGCGCGAAGCCATGCTGGCCGACGGTCTTGGCGACGACGCCGAAGACGGCGAGCGGGATCAGCTTCACGACCCAGCCGAGCATCACCTCGACCGCGCGAAGGCCGGTCGCGACGTGCTCTTCGAGCGAGAGACGGCCGTCCTGCTCGTCTTTGATCTTGCGCAGCGCGAGCCCCACGAGCACCGCGAGCATGATGATGCTCAGCACGGCGTTGTCGTTGAACGGCTGGGTGATGCTCGTCGGGACGAGGCCCGTGATCGCCTGGAGGAAGTCGATCCGCCTTGCGCCGCTCGCGAGCGGCGCGAGCTGCAGATGCGTGCGCGCGGCGCCCATCTCGAGATTGACGCCGGGCTTGAGGAGGTTCGAGATCGAAAGGCCGATCACCAGCGCGATGGTCGCGTTGATCGCGCCGATCCCGAACATCACCGCCGCCGAGCGCGCGCGGACGCGGGTGCGCAGGAACGCGTCGACCACGGCGAAGAAGAGCAGCGGCCCGGCCAGGGCCTTGATGAGCTGGATGAGCACCTTGCCGAGCTCGCCCAGCGGCTCGGCGCGCGCGCCGAGCGCGAGCCCGGCGGCCGCGCCCAGGGCCATCGCCGACAGGATCAGGAAATGGAGCGGGAAGCGTCTTTTCATCAATTCGCGACGGTGCGCGAGGAGATCGAGACGTTGCACATCGTGGGCGCGCAGGTGATGCGCAGGCGCTCGTCGGCGCTCGAGAAGATCTTGGCCTGGCCGATCATCGCGTCGGTGCGCGTCTCGGTGCGGAGCGCGTTGTAGAGCGCCGAGGCGTCGGCCGCGTTGAGGATGATGGCGAGCACCTCGTTCTCCTTGACGATCACGCCGTTGCCGAGCGTGGACGGCCTCTGCGGACGATGCGTGTTCAGGGAGAGCGCGCATTTGTGCGAGAAGGTCTTCAAGTCGTCGGCCACGGTGCGGGCGCAGCCGATCTTCAGCAGCTTGTCGGCCGACTGAAACGTCTTGACGAGCGTCGCGTCGGTGAACTTCACCGTCGGGAGATCGATCGTCTCGTAGAGGACCTTCGCGTCGACGTCGTCGACGAGGTTGGCGGTCGCGCGAATCTCGACTTCGGCGGCGTGAAGATGGGACGACACGAGCAAGCTCGTCGCGGCGAAAGCATAAATGATTTTCATGGGCCGAAACTTAGACGCCGGGGTCGGGGAAGTCAACCGCCGCCGGACGCCTCAGTGCGTCACCGGTGGGCTCGCGGCCGGGTCGCTCATTTCGCGATGGCGGAGGTGGCGGCGGCCGGGGACCAGCCCGGCGGAAGCGTGGGCCCGTAGGCCGTATCGGTGTCAGCCAGCGCTTCGCCGCGTTGCGCGGGGCCCAAGCTCGCTTCGATTTCTTTGGCGCGCCGGCGCAGGTCGTCGGCGTCTTTCTGGAGCTGCGCGATCTCGCGCGCAAGCTGCGCGCGGCCCAGCTCCAGCTCGAGCGGGGGCGCTTTGTCGGTCGAAGCGAAAGCCGTGATCGTTCCCAAAAGGAGGAGCACCGTCATACCCGCATTATGTGCGATGGCGCGCCTCCAGGGGAAGAGGCAAAGAATGCCGTCCCCAACCCGTGATTTCACGGCTATAGTAGGCTCCTGGGAGGCTTTCGCGATGAGGACATTGGGCTTGGTTCTGGCCGCGTGGATCGGGTTTGCGGGAGTGGCCTCGGCCGCGACGGCGCCGGAGCCGAGCTGGGAAAAAATCAAGGACACCGACGACGGAATCGTCGTCTTCAGCCGCGAGGTGCCGGGCAGCTCGGTGATGGCGTTCAAGGGCAACGGCGTCGTCGACGCTCCGATCGCCAAGGTGGCCTCCGCGCTGTTCGACCCCGCCCGCGCGAAAGAATGGGTGCTGAACCTCGAAGAGACGCGCCGCGTG
>JACQAX010000038.1 GCA_016194795.1 Deltaproteobacteria bacterium
ATCAAAGATGCCGTAACTCAGATGAACTCGGAGCCGCGCCGCTTGACGGCGCCGCCGGCAGCGCCGCGAGAGTCAATACCCTAAGCGCGCGGGCCATCAGGGCACAGGCTCGAGCTTTGCGATGCAATTGATTGACGCGCTGCGTAACCCGGGGCCGGCCAAATGGCAAGCCCGTTTTTGGATCAGCGAATGCCGGCGGGACGCGGCTGCGGCTGATCGGGCGCCAACCTGGCGTAAGGACCGGCGAAGAGCAGGCGGTTGATCTTCGAGATCCCGACGTAATACGCGTACTCGGCGTTCACCTGGGCGATATCGGCGGCAACCTGCGACTGGAGCGCGCCGACCAGGTCGGCCAGCGTGAAGTTGATCCCCAGGCGCATGTTCGTCAGGATGCGGTTGATGCGCCGGCTCTGGATGCCCACGCCTTCTTTGGCCAGGGCATAGGCCTGGAGGGCCTGGTTGATCTCGCCGAAGAGGTTCTCGGTCTTCTGGAGCAGCAACGCCTGCATGTTCTCACGCTTCGTGCCGAGCTCGCGGAGCTGCGAGGGCGCCACCTGGAGGTACGGGTACAGATTCACGCCGATGGCGGCGCCGCCGGCCGGGTCCATCCACGTGAACCAGCGCTCGTACTTGTTCCAGCGGGCGGCATCGATCAGCGTGTCGAGCTGGTGGAGCTCGTAGGAACGCTGGAGGGTGACCTCGGTGATCGAAGCCGTGTCGAGCTCGACGGGCACCTCGACCGAAACCTCGCCGGCCGCGCTCGTCAGCTCGGAGATGGCGCGCGGGTTCACGAAGCCCGAAGCCTGCGCGAGGGCCGTGTACTCCTCGACGACGAGCTGGCGCATCACCGACAGGCCCTGTTCGAGCGAGTTCATCACCGAGGTGACGTCGTCGCTCGAGCCGGCCTGGATGAGGTTGTCGCGCTCGCGCCGCGCGATCTCGTCGCGGATGACGGTGATCGAGGCGAGGTTCGTCTGGTTGCGCGCGATGATCATGCGGTCGCGCTCGATCACGTAGGCGAGGCCCTCGGCGATGTTGCCCGCGTCGGCGCGCATGATGATGAACGCGTCGCGCTCGGCCTGGGCGGCGAGCGAGGCTTCCTTGGCCTGGATCCAGCGATCCGGAAAGAGAAACGGCACGAGGTCGCTCACGGCGTGCAGCAGCGACGAGATGCCCGACCAGGCGACGCTGAGGAGCGTGCCGGCCGAAAGATGCGGCAGCAGCATGGCGGCCTGGTTCTGGGCGTTGAGCTTGGCCTGGACGACGTGCTCGAACTCGACGCGCGTCGTGAAGCTCTGCTTGAGGGCGCGGTCGACGATCTCGCTCAGCGTGTAGGGGCGGGCGACCTCGGGGTTGGCGGGCAGGCGGGTCTTGTCGTACTTGTCGAGGACGAGCGTGAGCGAGCCCGCGGCGTTCTGCGGGCCGGAGATTCCGATGAGATCGATGGTGAGCTCGTGGCCGTCGAAGCACAGCGCCGACGTCGGGGCGTTGGTCTGGCCGCCGGCGAAGCACTCGTTGTTGGCGCGCTTGAGCTTGCGGGCGCTCGCGTCCGGCTGCTGCGTGGGCGCAAGCTCGACGTTGTCCTTGTCCCTGGCCTTGAGGGCGAAGCCCCACGTCACCGGGCCCTTCAGCGCGGCGATCGTGATCGCGAGCTCGGTCTTGGAGCTCTTTTTGATGTCGGCCTGCACGAGCGTCTGTTCGACGCGCGCGCCCGCTCCCTTCACGGCGACGAAGCCTTCGTAGTGGCCCGGCGCCGAGTCGAACATGTCCTTGCCGTCGCAACCCGCGAACACGAGCGTGGTGGCGACCGCGAGAGCGGCTGGCAGAACCCGAGAAGAACGCATCATAAATCCCCCAAAACTAAAAACTTACAGACCGATGCTGACCCCGCCGAGCACCGACGTGGCGCTCGGGTCGACTCCGCTCTTGTTCGAGAAGATCTGGTTGATCTTCGCGGTGATGAACACGGGCAGCGCCTGGTAGCGGTTCGGGAACTCCGTGCTGAGCGACGCCGCGCGGTTCACCCAGATGCGCAGGCCGAGGCCCGCGACGAGGTTCGTCGCGCTGCCTTCGCCGGCGGTGAGGTCGCTCGGGCTCGACTGGTTGTAGAGCGTGTACTGGAAGCCGCCTTCCCAGAACGGGACGATCGCGGCGACCGGGAAGGTCTCCCAGGCCTGCGCCAGGCGCGTGTCGAAGCCGAACATGTGCATCGTCACCGACTGGTTGCCCGGGTTGGCGGCGAGGCTCTGCGGCAGCTTCAGGCTGAAGCTCGAGTAGGCGAGGTTTTCGCCGAAGTAGAAAGCCGTGCCGCCGACGCGGAACATCTGGATGCTCCAGCCGAGCTGCGCCAGGTAGGTGCTGAGCGCGGCGTCGTCGTAGGTGAACGAGTTGTTGTTCCAGTTGGTGAACGCCACCGACTTCGGCTTGTAAGGGCCGGCCTGGATCGTCAGGAGCTGGTCGTACGGGTGGCCGTTGTTGTCGGTCACGCGCGACTGCGCTTCGATGCGGCTGGTGAGCGACTGGTTGTTGGCGGCCGCGGGGCGCGCCGGCACCGGCGACGAGTCGACGGTGTCGAGCTTGAAAGCGGTCGCCGACGAGGACGCGGCCTGGGCCGCGGCGTTGAGGGCCAGGAACGACAGGACGAGCGAAAGGTACTTCATGACTACAACCTCAGTTTTTCTTCGTTAAAGTGAAGGTCGAAACGTTGCCGAGCGGTTTGGCGAACCACGTGAGCGTGAGTCGGTCGCCGTCGAGCGAGCCCGCGATGTTGCCGAAATTGGCTCCGCCGATGGTGACCGCGTAGGGCAGATTGACGGGACCCGACGAGGGGTTGGCCTGGTCCGGGCGGAAGTCGCCGTAGTCGACGATCACCTTGAGCATCTGGCCCATGGGCTGGAGCAGGTCGGCGTACTTCGGAAAGTCGGCCGTGGCGGCGTTGTCGAGGACGGGGAACGACATCGTCGCGGTGAGCTTGACCGTGTTGTTGGTTTCCGACGGGATGTCGCCCGGCTTCGGCTCGACGACCCGCTTGACGACGAGGATGGCGGTGTATTCCATGTTGCTGCTGGCGACGCGCAGCCGGCCGGTGAACGTGCCTTCGATCGGCGCGAGCTCGGCCAGGCGCTGCGCCATGAGCGCGCGGTTCTGGGCGTTGGACGACTCGCGCGCCGGCGCGTGGTCGTTGCAGCCTCCCGTGAGCGCGGCCGCTGCGGCAAGCGCGATGATCCCGAAAATTCCCCTGTTCATTGCGATACTCCCTCCTGCTGCGGCCTTTTGGCCGTGGCAATTTGCAATTTCACGAAATCGAGCTTGGTCTGGAAGCGCGTGCGGTCGAGCGAGCGCTGCGTCTCCTCGGCCGAGGTGATCGCCTGCAGGACGTCGAGGTTCGTGACGAGTCCGAGGCGATAGTCGCGGCTCTGGGCCTGGTAGTTCTCGAAGGCGCTCTGGGTCGCGCGGTTGAGGCTGGCGACCTGGGCGGCATCGGCGGTGAAGTTGTCGAAGAACTGGCGGATCTGCTGGTCGGCGCTCCGGCGCGCCAGCGTGAGCGAAAGCTCGCCCGAGCGCGTCTGGCTCGCCGCGAGGCGCACGGCCGAGTTGACCGCGCCGCCCGCGAAGATCGGCAACGTGCCGGTGACGGTCACGTCCCAGTGCGCCCTGCTCGACGGCGGCGAGGTTGTCCTGGGCCGCCTTCACGTCGGGGCGATCGTCGATGTGGACGAGGTGCTTGTCGAGCGGGTCGGTCTCGAGGGGAATGTTCTCGCTCTCGCGGATCGGCGAGTTGCGGTCGAAGCCCGTGAGAAAGGCGAAGGCCTCGCGCGCCGCGAGCAGCTGGCCGCGGACCTGCTCGGCGGTGGCCATCAGCGTGTCGACGGCCGACCTCACCGTGAGCACTTCGCTCGGGCGGGAGCGGCCGATCTTCACGCGCGCCTGGAGCTCGGCGATGCGTTTCTGGTCGATCTCGATCTCGTTGCCGAGGTCGCGCAGGTCCTGCTCGAGCTGCAAGACCGTGTAGAAGTTCGTCGCGACGTCGCCGTAGAGCTGGGCCGCGGCCTGGCGCTTGGCCGACATCTGCGCGGTCACTTGGAGGTTCTGCTGCAGAATGCCCGCGTACTCGCGCATGCCGTGGAAGATCGGCTGCGTCGCGGTGATCTTGGCCGTGGTCTGCTCGCTCGGCGAGATCGTGGCGCTCGTGCCGGCCGGCGGCGTCTGCTGGACGAGGTACGACGCCACGCCGTTGACGGCGGGGAAGATCGCCGCCTTGGCCTGCTTGTAGCGCTCTTCGGCCTGCGCGATGAGCTCGGTCTGCAGCCCGATCGTTTCGCTGCGCTTGAGGGAGGCCTGGTAGCAGTCTTCGAGATTGTAGACGGGAGCCGCGTGAGCGGCCGCGGCGGCCAGGAGGAGCGTGATCATTTGAACACCTCCTCGAGGACGTTGAGGCCGTTGAGCAGGTCCTCCTTCGGCTGCGTCCCGAGCGACGAGATGCGCGCGGCGAGGCTGAGCTGCACGCCGGACTTCAGGCGCTCGAGGGTCTGGCTGCCGACGCCGGTGAGGGCGAGCCGCACCTGCCTGCGATCGGTCGCGTCGTGCGTGCGCTCGATCAGGCCGCGACGGACGAGGCCGTCGACCATGCGGGACATCGCCGCCACGCTCACGCCCTGGATGTCGGCGAGCTGGCCGTTGTTGAGGGCGCTTTCGCCCAGATGGACGAGGATGCGGAACTGCGGCACGCTGAGCTCGGATTTCGCGGCCAGGCGGAGCTCGCTGCGGATGATGCGCATGGTACGGGGGATCACTTCGAGGATCTGGCGGGCGCTGCGGGCGTCGTGGCCGAGCGTGCCCGCGGTCGCGGGGGTGCTGGTGTTCATGGTGCGTCTCTTGCCGCCGGTCTTGCTGCGTCTTTTGGCGGTGCTGTTGTGTTTGTCTGCTCTGAACTTCATCTTGGTAAATAGTTGCATCCTGCAAATATTGCACATTGTCAATGCCGCGCACTAAAAAAATGCGGCCAAGACGAAAAAGGAAAGCTTCAGGCCACGCGCCCGCGCGGAAGCTCATTGACGGGGGCGAGCCTGACGTACTCCGCGTTTTCCTTGAGCTCCACGCGCCGGCCGCCCCGGAGCGCGTACACGCGGGTGAGCTCGGCGCCGAACAGCATGATGATGGAGGAGTAGTAGACCCAGAGGAGCAGCACGACGAGCGAGCCGGCCGCGCCGTAGGCCGAGGCCACGCTGCTCTTGCCGAGATAGAGGCCGATCAGGAACTTTCCGGCCGTGAACAGGATCGCCGTGGCGAACGCGCCGATGCCCACGTCGCGCCAGGCAAGCTTCACGTCGGGAAGGATCTTGTAGATCGCCGCGAACAGAAAGGTGATCACCGCGATCGAGACGCCGGCGTTGGCCAGGTGCCATAGGGCGCCGCCGCCCGGCAGGCGGTCGCCGACGAATTTCTCGGCGGCCGCGAGCGCGGCCGACACGAGCAGCGAAACGAGAAGCAGGAACGCGACGACCGCCACCATCGAGAACGAGAGGACGCGCTGACGCAGGATCGTCGCCAGGCTCCGCCCCGGCTTGGGCCTGGCTTTCCAAAGAAAGTCGAGCGACTGCTGCAGCTGGGTGAAGACGCCGGAGGCGCCGATCAGCAGCGTCACGAGGCCCAGCACCGTGGCTACGATCCCGCCGTCGCGGTTGGCGCCGGCCGCCTTGGTCATCGCCTGGATGGCACGCGCGCCGTTTTCGCCGAGCAGGCTGGCGAGCGTGTTGAAGACGGCTCCCGAGCTCGTGGTCTCCCCGAAAAGAAGACCGGTCACCGCGACGGCGATCACGATCAGCGGCGCGATCGAGAAGGCCGTATAATAGGAGAGAGCGGCCGCGTGCATCGGCGCGTTGTCGTCGGACCACGCCACGGCGGCTGCCTTGAAGAGCTTCCACATTTGAGACAAGCAGGTGCAAAACGGAGCACTGGGCCGATTTGACACGGCTTGTCAATATGTTGTAAAGGCCACTCCGGGGGATCCAGGCCATGAACGTTTTGCACGTCCGCTACGATGATCCGAAAGCGCCCGAGCTTTTCGCCCGCTCGCTTCGCCAGACCGGCTTCGCCGTCGTTACGAACCACCCGATCGCGCCCGAGCTCGTGTCCAGCGCTTACGGCGAGTGGGAGCGCTTCTTCGCCTCTGGCGAGAAGCTCGCGCACCGCTTCGACCCCGCCCGGCAGGCCGGGTACTTCCCGTTCCGCACCGAGAAGGCCAAGGGCTACGCGGTCAGCGACCTCAAGGAGTTCTATCATTACTACCCGCAGCGCATCCGGCTGCCGGAGATGGCGGCCGTGCACACGCCGGCGCTGTACGCGCAGCTCTCTCAGCTCGGCGCCGAGCTTCTGGGTTGGCTCGAGGACTACACGCCCGAGCACATCCGCTGCGCGTTCTCGATGCCGCTTCGCCGGATGATCCAGAACAGCGAGGAGACGCTGCTGCGTCCGATCCACTACCCGCCGCTGAGCGGCGCCGAGGAGAAAGACGCCATCCGCGCGGCCGAGCACGAGGACATCAATCTGATCACGTTGTTGCCCGCGGCGACCGCGCCGGGTTTGCAGGTGAAGGACACCGAGGGCCGCTGGCACGAGGTCTCGTGCAACCCGGGCGAGCTCGTCATCAACGCGGGCGACATGCTCCAGATGGTGACCCAGGGCTATTTCTCGTCGACCCCGCACCGGGTGATGAACCCGACGGGCGCGGGCGCCGCGAGCTCGCGGTACTCGATGCCGCTCTTCCTGCATCCGGCGCCCGACGTGCGCCTCTCGAAGACGCACACGGCGCGCACGTACCTGCGCGAGCGGCTCGCCGAGATCGGGCTGCTCTAGGTCTTTCTCGCGTAGATCTCGCGATCCACCCGCTGCATCAATCTTCCCGGCTCGTCGGGGGGCGTGAAGCCGAACCTGGCGTAGAGCCCCTGGGCATCGCGCGTGGCGAGCATCCAGCGGCGCAGTCCCTGGAGCTCGTCGCAGGCGAGCACGCATTCGATCAGCCACTTCGAAAGCCCGCGGCCGCGGTGCGACTCGACGACGAACACGTCGGCGAGGTACGCGAACGTCGCGTGGTCGGTGACGACGCGCGCGAAACCCACGAGTCGACCGCCCGCGCTCGTCTGGTAGACTCCGAAGCAGACCGAGCCCTCGAGCGAGCGCTCCATCGTGGCGCGCGGGATGCCGGCCGCCCAGTAAGATGACGAGAGAAACGCGTGGATCGCGTCGACGTCGAGCTTCGCGCGATCGGTCGAGACGGTGAAGCCGTTGCGAAACCATTCCTGCATGAGCACCGCCCTTCGTTCCGCAAGAATACTTTTTTACCGCGCCTTGGGAAGAGGGTCGGAGCGAAAAAGTTTCCGCTTGAGTTCTTGTGCTGCGGCGAGATGATTGGCCCCTATCATCATTTTAGGAGGACACCCCGAATGAGCTCCACGATCTCCAGCGGCCAGGCCATCACCCTCAAGGAAGTCGACGGCGGTTTCGTCGAGCTGACCTTCGATCTGAAGGACGAGTCGGTGAACAAGTTCAACGCCGTCACCCTGCACGAGCTCAAGGACGCGGTCGCCAAGCTCAAGGCGCGCGGCACCGGCCTGCGCGGCCTGCTCATCACGTCGGGCAAGGACGCGTTCATCGCCGGCGCCGACATCACCGAGTTCGGCGCGCACTTCAAGAACACCGAAGAGGCGCTGGCCGAGTGGCTGGGCGGAGTCAACGCGACGTTCTCCGCGCTCGAGGACCTCGCGGCGCCGACCGTCGTGGCGCTGAAGGGCTTCGCGCTTGGCGGCGGCTTCGAGCTGCCGTTGACGGCCGCGTACCGCGTCGCCGCCGAAGGCACGAAGGTCGGCCTGCCCGAGACGAAGCTCGGCATCTATCCCGGCTGGGGGGGCACCGTGCGCCTCTCGCGCCTGATCGGCGCCGACAACGCCATCGAGTGGATCGCCGGCGGGAAAAACTATTCGGCCGACGACGCGCTCAAGTACGGCGCGGTCGACGCCGTCGTTCCGGGCGACAAGCTCCGCGACGCCGCGCTCGCCATGCTGAAAGACGCCGCCGACGGCAAGCTCGACTGGCGCGCGCGCCAGGAGACCAAACGCCAGCCGCTCAAGCTCAACGCCGTCGAGTCGACGATGGTCTTCGAGGGCGCCAAGGCCTTCGTCGCCGCGCAGGCCGGCCCGAACTATCCCGCTCCGCTCGAGGCGATCGACGTCATCGCCAAGGGCGCCCGCCTCACGCGCGACGAGGCGCTCAAGCTCGAGGCCCGCGGCTTCGCCAAGGTCGCCAAGACCCCGGCCGCGGCGTCGCTCGTCTCGATCTTCCTCGCCGACCAGTACGTGAAGAAGGTCGCCAAGAAGCACGCCAAGCAGGCTCGCCCCGTGAAAAGCGCGGCCGTGCTCGGCGCCGGCATCATGGGCGGCGGCATCTCGTTCGTGAGCGCCACGAGCAAGATCCCCGTGTTCATGAAGGACATCAACGACAAGGCGCTCGAGCTCGGCATGACCGAGGCGGTGAAGCTGCTCGACAAGCAGGTCTCGCGCGGCAAGCTCACGCCGGCGAAGATGGCCGCCGTCGTCGCCTCGATCCATCCCACGCTCAACTACACCGAGCTCAAGCACGCCGACATCGTCGTCGAGGCCGTGACCGAGAACGAGAAGGTCAAGCGCGCGGTGCTCAAGGACGTCGAGGACTCGGTCGGCCACGACACGATCATCACGTCGAACACGTCGACGATCTCGATCACGGGCCTGGCCGAGGCGCTCTCGCGGCCGCAGAACTTCTGCGGGATGCACTTTTTCAACCCGGTGCCGAAGATGCCGCTCGTCGAGATCATCCGCGGCAAGAAGTCGAGCGACGAGGCGATCGCGACGACGGTGGCTTACGCCACGGCGATGGGCAAGACTCCGGTCGTCGTCAACGACTGCCCGGGCTTCTACATCAACCGCGTGCTGTTCCCGTACTTCGGCGGCTTCATCCGCCTGCTGCGCGACGGCGTCGACTTCCAGAAGATCGACAAGGTGATGACGAAGTTCGGCTGGCCGATGGGCCCGGCGTACCTGCTCGACGTGGTCGGCATCGACACCGCCCACCACGCCAACGCGGTGATGGCGGCGGCCTACCCGGATCGGATGTCCTTCGACGGCCGCAGCGCCATCGACGTGATGTTCGACGGCAACCGCTACGGCCAGAAGAACCTTCGCGGGTTCTTCGTCTACGCGCCCGACAAGAAGGGGATTCCGCAGAAGGCCGAGGACAAGACGACCTACGAGCTGCTCAAGCCGGTCGTGAAGGGCAACGGCTCGGACGTCTCCGACGAGGAGATCGTCGACCGCATGATGCTGCCGATGCTCATCGAGAGCGCGCGCTGCCTCGAGGAGAAGATCATCGACTCGCCGGCCGAGGCGGACCTTTCGCTCGTGTACGGGCTCGGGTTCCCGCCGTTCCGCGGCGGCGTCCACCGCTGGGCCGACCAGGTCGGCGTGGCCGAGCTCGTCAAGCGCGCCGAGAAGTACGCCAAGCACGGCAAGATGTACGAGCCCTCGAGCCTGATGCTGTCGCTCGCCAAAAGTGGCAAGAAATTCTATCCGGAAACGTGAGAGGAAAGAAAAATGAAAGACGTCGTAATCGTTGATGCCGTTCGTACTCCGATGGGCCGCTCCAAGGGCGGGATGTTCCGACACGTCCGCGCCGAGGAGCTGGCTGCGCACGTCACGCGCGCGCTTTTGAAGAGAAACCCCAAGGTCGACCCCGCTGAGATCGAGGACGTGATCTTCGGCTGCGTCCAGCAGACGCTCGAGCAGGCGTTCAACGTCGCGCGCTTCGCGGCGCTGAAGGCGGACCTCCCTCACTCGGTCGCCGCGCAGACGGTCAATCGCCTCTGCGGCTCGTCGATGCAGGGGATCCACACGGCCGCGACCTCGATCATGGCCGGCATGGGCGACGTCTACGTCGTCGGCGGCGTCGAGCACATGGGACACGTTCCGATGAACCACGGCATCGATCTCGATCCGAGCCAGGCCAAGCACTCGGCCAAAGCCGCC
>JACQAX010000340.1 GCA_016194795.1 Deltaproteobacteria bacterium
CGACCGGATCGAGGCCGCGCTCGCCGGGCACGAGCCCGGCGGCGTCGAGGTCAGCGTCGAAAGAATCTACGTCTCGACGCGCGAAGTGGTCGTGAACGTTTCGGTGGACGACACGGATCGGCTCGAGGCGGTGCGGGAAGAAGTGGTGGGCGCGCTCAAGTCGATGCCCGGCCTCGCGTTCGTGGGCGCGCCGGGGCGGGTGAAGGTTGAGTAAGCGTTTGGCCGTGGCGCTCGCTCTCGCGCTCGTGGCGGGAGCGGGTTGCGGCGACGACAGCGGAAGCTCGGGAAGCTGAGGCGGCGGAGCCGGCGGCTCGTTCGCGCCGCGTCTGCCCCCGCCCCGCTACACGCAAACCGCGTCCTCGATCCCGGGCGTGCTCGACGACACGTTTTATCTCCAGAACGCGAGCTGGATCTCGTCGGGCGGCCCGATCTCCTGGCTCTGGAGCTACAAGGATCTCGACGTCTTCCAGGCGTACTCGTCCCTCACCCTCCCCGCCTCCGAGGTCGTGGTCGCGGTGATCGACACGGGTGTCGACTACGACCACGAGGATCTCGCGGGCCGCCTTTGGGTGAACGCGGGCGAGAGCGATGCCGCGAAATACAACAACGGGGTCGACGACGACGGGGACGGCTTCGTCGACGACTTTCTCGGATGGGATTTCGCCAATCACGTCAACAACCCGATCGACGACGCCGGCCACGGCACGCACGTCGCCGGCACGATCGCGGCCACCGGCGGAAACGGGCGCGGCATCGTCGGCGTGGCGCCGTGGGTGCGCATCATGTCGCTCAAGGTCTGTGATTCCGCCGGCGAGTGCGAGAGCGGCGACATCCGCGCGGCGATGTCCTATGCCGTCGAGCACGGCGCGAAGGTCATCAACCTCAGCCTCGGCGCTTTCGACACGGGCTCCGATGCGCTCGCTTTCGAGCAGGCCGTGCGCGAGGCGACCGAGGCGGGCTCGCTCGTCGTCGCCGCCGCGGGCAACAGCTCGATCGACGCGTCGAACATGACGCCGGCAAGCGCCACCTATGCCGTGGCCGTCGCCGCCCACCGCAACGACGGCCAGAAGTGCTCGTGGACCGACAACGGCTTCAAGATCGATCTCAGCGCCCCGGGCTGCGGCTTCGACGGCGACGTCGAAGTCTCCGGCATCCTCTCGCTCAACTCGCACAAGTGCGGCTTCTCGTTCAACCAGCCCTGCCAGACCCGGAAGACGGTCGGCGGCGGCGCGTATGCCCTGAAGGCGGGTACGTCGATGTCGACGCCGCACGTGTCGGGCATGGCCGCGGTGGCGTGGACGGCGAGCCCCGACGCGACTCCGCTGCAGATCCGTCAGGCGCTGCTCCAGACGGCGCGCAAGGCGGCGCCGGGAAACGTCAACGCGACCTTCGGGATGGGGCGCGTTTACGGCGCGAACCTCGTGCAGGAGGCGCGCACCGCCCCGGGCGTGAAGATCGTCTCTCCTCGCTACGGCTCGACCTCCGACACTCACGACCTCGGCATTCGCATCGAGGCCCGCGACCGCGCGGTGAGCTGGACGCTCCGATACGTCGCTTACTCGGGAGCGCCCGACGTCGATCTGTCGTCGGGCACGACGATCGACTCCGGCTCGCAGAGCGTGGGCGTGGGCGAGTACGTCACGCTCTCGCGCACCTGGTCTCCGCCGGCGCCGGGCGAGTATCTCGTGGTGCTCGAGGCGGACGCGGCCGGCGAAAAATATTACGACGTCACTTTGCTGAATCGTTAGCGGCGGGCGCCCGCTCGGGCGGCGCGCCCGGCACGTCGATGGCCAGCTCGACCCGCCGATTCCTGCTCCGCCCCTGCGCGGTCTTGTTGGAGGCGACCGGACGGCTCTCGCCGAATCCCGTGCTGATGAGCTGGCCGGGGTCCACGCCGTGGCTCAGCAGCACGTCGCGGACGGCATCGGCGCGGTTTTTCGCGAGCGTCTCGTTGTCGGCGGCCGAGCCGACGTCGTCGGTGTAGCCGTTGATGCGGATGCGATCGTCTTTGTATTTCGCGAGCACCTGGCCGAGCTCGTCGAGCTGTCGGGCGGCTTCGGGTTTGACGTCCGAGCTGCCGGTGTCGAACACGAGGTCGTTCTTCAGCTTGACGAGCAAGCCGTCTTTCACGCGTTTGGTCTCGGCGACCTTCTCGAGCTCCTGCTTCTGCTTGTCGAGATAGTTGCCGACGGCTCCGCCCGCCGCGGCACCCGCGAGAGCACCGATGCCGGCGCCCTTCCAGCCGCCGATCGCGCCGCCGATGGCCGCTCCGGCGCCGGCGCCGCCGCCCGCGCCGATGGCCGTACGTTTTCCGGGCGAGGCGCAGCCGGCAATGAGAACGACCGTCATCAGGAGCAGGACCGCAAGAAACGAGTTCGAGGTCTTCATGCTCCTTACGGAAAGCAACGGGCGTGCCGGGTCAGGCGTGGATCACGGCGAAGGTCAGAACCGAACAGACCATGCCGAGGGCAAAGTGCCAGAGAATCGTCTTTTTCATGCCGCGGTTTATACCATAACTTGACTAAAATAGTCCAGAATTAAGCACCTGAAAATAGCTTGTATTTTCAATAAGTTGTTTTATATCGGGGAGATGTGGGCCAAAACGGTTTTGATTCTGACGGCACTGGGCGCGGTATCGGGAGGCAACAAGATGAGCTACGAGCTGTTCGCGAAACTCCACGCTCGCATCGTCGAACGGCATGCGCAGGCACGCGATCTCGAGGACGAGCTGCCGGGCCTTGCCGGCAGGCTCAAGATCGCCGAGAAGGTCTCGGCCGACTACTGGACGGACTCGACGCCTTTCGACGAGCTCGCGAAGTCATACATTCTCCCCGACGCCGTTCTCGACGCCCTGGCGATCCCGCGCGCGACCACCCACGGCCTCGTGCACGTCCCCGCGGGCGTGATGCACACGTACGGCTATCTTTTCTCGCAGCTCCGCACGGCTTTCGGCCTGAAGGGCAAGCGCTGGATCGAGTCGCGACTCGACGAGCGGCTCGGCCTTCCGGCGGGAGCCTTCAGCGTGCTTCCGCCCAAGGGCGAGTTTCTTTCGAACGTCACGCGTGCGTTCTTCAAGGTGCTTGGCGTGAGCGCCGGGCTTCCGCGGGCGGCGGCGCTTTCGCCGAAGACGCGGCTCACGGGCACGATCACCGAGCAGGTCGTCTGGAAGACCGGCGACGGCGCGGTGAAACGCGGGGTCGTGCGCACGCATCTCGTCGATCTGCTGCCGCTCAAGGACCAGCAGACGACCGACGTGAAGCTCCTCATCTACGAGGCCGAGCTCGACGGGCGCCGCCGGCTCGTGACCGGCTTTCCGGTCGACGAGAAGTTCGCGACGTCGATCGTCGCTTCGGGGCCGGCGACCGACACCGTCTTCAAGCCGCGCTTCAATCTCTACGTCGATCCGTCGTGGAGCGTGCTCGAGCACCGGAGCGAGGGCTTCGTCTCAGCGAAGCCTTAACAGCGGCGCGATCTTCCGGCGCAGCACGTAGTCCGCCTCGTGCAGCGCGCGCCGGACGGGGGCAAGCGCCGCGACGTATTCGCGATAGCGCGCGCCTGAGTCGCGCTGTCGCGACATCGTGCTGTTCTCGTGGATGCGGTAAAAGAGGCGCGCCTCGGGACAATAGAGGTTGCGCTCCAGGAACGGCGCCGCGTGGATGATGTCCGAGCCGTCGAAGGCGGGCTCGAGAAACGGGCGCCCCCGGAGCTTCGCCACGCGGTAGACGAGCGCCGAGCGCGTCGTGGCCGACCCGAGGATCTGCAGCTGCGGCGGCACCGAGGCGCGGCCGGCCGCGCGCATCAGGCGCTCGAACGCGGTGACGTAGGCGTTGACGGCCACGCCCGACGAGCGCATCGAGGTGACGATGACGTCGGCGTCGCTCTCGAGCGCGGGCTCGAGCGCCTCGAAGTAGCCGTCGAGCGGATAGTCGTCGGCGTCGAGGATCTGCAGCCACGGAGCGTCGAGCGCGCGCTCGACCAGGCGGTTGTAGTTTCCGGCGATGCCGAGGTTGCGCTCGTTCACGTGCAGGCGCACGTAGAGCTCGGGGTTGGC
>JACQAX010000341.1 GCA_016194795.1 Deltaproteobacteria bacterium
ATCGTATGTGGCCGCTGACACATTCAACGCAAAGGGGGCTTCACATGTCGCGTTTCCTCGGTCTGTTCCTCGTCGTTCTTTCTTTGGCCGGCTCGGCGCTGGCCGACGGCACCGACCCGGGCAAGGCCGACGTCGCCGACGTCGCCAAGCGCCTCGCGAAGATCTTCGAGAGCGCCGGCCGCTACGAGGTCAAGACCTCGACTCTCCCCGGCATGCTCCAGGCCTACGTTGCCAAGCGCTACCAGCCGTCCGACGTCGCGCTGCGCCGGTACGTGAAAGACGCCACCCGCGTCGGCGTCAACGACAACACGCTCGCCACGCTCACGCCGCAGGCCGCGTTCGCCGGGATCGTGTCGTACGCCGCCGAGCTGCGTCCGGAGACGAAGGACGACGCGCAGTTCGAGACTTACGCGCGCGACCTCGTCACGCGCGCGCTCAAGGCCGGCGCGCGCTTCGGTTACGACGGCTCGGCGCAGAGCCGATGCGCGGCACCGACGGCCGAGCTGCTCGTGCTCGACACGCAGGCGCAGCTCGTCTACGCCGTCGACCTGCAGCCCTGCCGCGAGTAGCTCGCGCTCGCCGGCATTTTGCCTCGCGGGATTTCGTGCTAACGTCGACCTATATGAGCCAATGCCCCTGCGGATCCCAGAAGAGCTACGAAAGCTGCTGTAACGTCTACATCTCGGGCCGAACGCCCGCGCCGACGGCCGAGGCGCTGATGCGCTCGCGCTACAGCGCGTACGTGAAGCACGAGATCGACTACGTCGAGCGCACGCACGACGAGCACACGCGCGCCCAGTTCGATCGCGCCGCGGCCACCGCCTGGTCCGAGCAGACCGACTGGAAAGGCCTCGAGATCAAGTCGACGTCGCTCGGCCACGCCGACGACGCCGAAGGCACCGTCGAGTTCGTCGCCCGTTTCGCGACGAACGGCGTGGAGCAGACGCACCACGAGATCAGCCTGTTCAAGCGCGAGAACGGCGTGTGGGTTTACGTCGACGGCAAGATCATGCGCGTTCCGGTGACGCGCGCGGAACCCAAGCTTGGCCGCAACGACCCCTGCTCGTGCGGCAGCGGGAAGAAATTCAAGAAGTGCTGCGGCGTTAGCTGACCCCGCGAGAACGGTAATTTCTGCCGAGTGAGCCGCTCGCCAGAATACTGTACTATTTGTATCAGATATTCACTGGGGCTACTGACATATGCTGATGCGGATCTCGTTGCTGTTGTGCCTTTCGCTCGTCCTTTCGTTCGTGGAGCCGGCGTCTTCCTACGCCGCCAAGCCAAAAACGACCACGTCGCGAACGAAGAAGAAGAAGGTCGCCGACGAGGCACCCGCCTCCAAAGGCCCGATCTCGACCGACTACGCCAGGATGTTCGAGTACGCGCGCGAGCTGCTCCCGCGCCCCGAGGTGAAGAAGTTCCTCAAGCAGGTTTTCAAGGACGAGCTCGTCATCAGCGAAGAGCTGCAGCAGAAATACCACTTCCCCGAAAAAGAAACCGAGATGGCCGAGAACCAGTTCATTCTCCTGCTCCAGGAAAACCCGAGGCTGTGGAAGCTCCTCGACCAGTACGTGCAGGAGATCGATTCAGGCAAGGAAGGCACCGCCAAGCAGGAGGCGCGGCACAAAGAATGGCGCGCCAAGTTCAAGGAAGTGATCGACGACTCGATGCTCGAGCGTTTCAAGAAACACAACGACCCGACCGAGGCCGTGCCGCTCGTGACGGCGGACGGAAGCCCCGCGTACTCGAATCTGAAATTGCACGTCGACCACAAGAGGGTCCAGGACGGAAACACCATCCCGCCCGAAGACCTCAGGCAGATCTGGGTCGACTTCATCAACGGCGCGACGAAGGAATGGGCGATGAACGTCTACGACTTCGATCTTCAAGTGCTGGCCGACGCGATGATCGCCAAGGCGAAGGAAGGCATTCCGGGACGCGTCGGCATCGACGCGAAGGTGATCGAGGCGCGCCCCGAGGTGAAGGCGATCTTCGAGCAGCTCAAGGCCACGAAGAACATCCAGGCCTTCGCCGTCGACGCCGTCGGCCTGAACCACCAGAAGATCGTGACGCGCGACTGGAGCATCCCCGAGAAAGCCTCGGTGCTCCTCTCGTCGGGCAACGCCACGCAGTCGTGCGTCGGTCCCGAGGGCGACATGGTCGCCTTCGACAACCGTCCGAAGGAATCGGTTCCGAACGCCAACCACATGATCACGATGGACAGCTACGTCATGGCGAATCTCCTGAACCACGAGCTGACCAAGGTGCTCGACATGGGCCTGCGCGGAAACGGCTTCCCGCTCGCGGGCTCGTACCGCCTGCCCGGCCCCGTGAAGAACGGCAAGCCGACTTCGATCGTCATCACCTTCTCGCCCCACGGCGCCATCGGCAACGTCAACAACGACCTGATCGCCAAGCTCATCACCGACTCGCGCGGGCCGATCCGCATGCTGCAGTTCGCGTTCTCGTCGAAGGGCGTGGAGGACGCGCTGCTCGAGCGCGCGCAGGCCGACGTGGCCGCGGGCCACGAGTTCGACTTCCAGAGCGTGGGCGACACGCCGTTCGCGATGCGCGACTGGAGCACGTTCCTCTCGATGTCGGGCTACGGGCTCGAGGTCGACGGCAAGAGCCACAAGTACTACGAGCTCAAGGACAGCCCTTGGGTCAAGGCCCTGGGCAAGAACGGCATCGCGAAGCTTCGCGAAGGCATCCGCGTGGCGCCGCCCTACTACGGCACCCACCACTGGGCCGACCCGAGCGGCCAGGACCACGAGGTCACCTCCAAGATCCACCACAAAGTGCTCGTCGTGCCCGGAGTCGAGCCCGACCATTCGGACGGCGCCGCGATCCTCGGCACGTCCCACAACTTCAGCGAGAACGCGCTCCACAACAACGAGCAGCTGATGATCATCTACGACGGCGAGATCGCCCAGCAGGCGATGGGAATGTTCGAGGGCCTGCGCGTCGAGAGCAAGCGCTCGGTCGTCGAGACGGCCGAAAGGCGCAACTCGTTCGCCGGCGACTCGGACGACGGCGCCAAGGAGCTGCAGCTCAAGCCCGACGCGCGCGCCAAGACGATCGAAGCAAGCGTCGTCGGCCGCTCCAAGGCGGCACGCGCCAGGAAAATCGACGATCCCAAGAGCTGCGTCGAGGAGCTCAGCGCCCGCTGACGAGCTAGCCGGCCGGCTTGCTGGTGCCGGCTATTTCTTCTCTTGCCGAGCCGCCTCGAAGGCCTTGCGGGCCTCGTCGGCCTGCTTGCGGAAGTCGGCGCGCCTGGCTTCGACCTTTTTCTGGAACTCGTCACGTTTCGCCTTGAGCGCGTTCTGCGCCTCGGCGAACGCCTTGTGCGCCTCGCCTTGCGCCTTCGCGTCGTTACCGGCGGCGAACATGGCGGCGGAGAGCTTGCGCTCGGCATCGCGATGCGCGACGCGCATGTCGGCCTTGAACGCCGCCTCGTCCCGGTCGAGCTCGTCTTCGAACTCCCAGCGCTTGTCGCGCTGGCCGTCCTGGAACTCGTGGTTGGCTTTGCGACGCGCCTCGGCGGCGGGCTTGTCATTGGCTTTGGCCTTATCGTCGGCGTTCGCGCTCAGGGCGAGAATGGCGAGCGCCGCGGCCAGCACTGACAGAATCTTGATGTGCATGATCTCCTCCGTGGAGCCAAAATTTTAACAGAGAACCGAGCATCCACAAGACATTAACAGTCCTTTCCCGGAGGGCACGTTATGCTTACAATGATGGCACAGATGCCGATACTGCTCGCGTTGCTGCTGCTGTGGGCGCCTCAAGCCGAGGCGAAGCTTCTGCAGATCATCCACACCAACGACCTGCACTCCCACTTCGAGCACGCGCAGGATTACGCCAAGGGCCACTACGCCGCCGTCAAAGCCACGATCGACCGGCTCAAGCGCGACGCGCAGGCCCAAGGCATCGACACGCTGACGCTCGACGCGGGCGACTTCACCGAGGGCACGCAGTTCTTCCTGCCCTCCCGCGGGGAGTTCTCGTGGCGGCTGATGGACGAGCTCGGCTACGACGCGGTCGCGCTCGGCAACCACGACTACCTCATGGGCCAGGACGAGCTCGATCGGCTGCTCGCGAGCACGAACCCCAAGTTCAAGCTGCTCTGCGCGAACTTCGACGTCTTCGACGGACTGAAGCATCTCAAGAAGCACCTCAAGCCCTACGCCGAGTTCAAGAAGTCGGGTGCGCGCATCGCCGTCGTCGGCCTCACCACCGACGAGTGGGAGTACGGCTGGCGCGCGGGCGAGCTCGTGATCGACCCGCCGGGAGAGGTGCTCCCCGGCGTCTTGAAAAGGCTGCGCAGAAAAAACGACTTCGTCATCGCGCTCACCCACGTGGGCGTCGACGGCGACAAGCAGCTCGCCGCCGCCAACAACGTCGACCTCATCGTCGGCGGGCACGAGCACCGCTTTTTATACGATTACCTCTCGGTGAAGAACCCGTCGGGACGCGTCGTGCCGATCGTCCAGGCCGGCGAGCACGGCGAGGTCGTCGGCGACCTGCTCGTCGACGTCACGCCGGGCGAGCCCCTGCGCGTCGTCCGCTACCAGCTCGTGCCCGTCGCCCAAGGCGGCCCGCGCGACGCGGCCGTCGACGCGCACGTCGCGGCGGCCCGCTCCGAGCTCGAGCGCGAGTACGGCACCGAATGGCTCGCCGAGCCCATCGGCTACTCGGAGGTGCCGATGACCCGCCCGCGCTTCGAGACCACCGAGTGGGGCGACCTCGTGGTCGAGGGCATGCGCAACGCGGTCCACGCCGACATGGCGCTCGACACCGGCGACCTCTTCGGCGACAACCAGCCCGCCGGCCCGGTCACGCGCGAGAAGCTCTTCGTCCTCTACCCGCGCGTCTTCGACCTTGGCGAGCGTTTCGGGTGGACGGTCTGGACGGTCCACATCTACGGCTGGCTGCTGAAGATCGCGCTCGAGCAGGCGCTGCACCTGGGCTTCGTCTTCACGATCTCGGGAGCGACGTACGACGTCACGGGCCCGCCCGGCAAAGAGAAGATCGCCAATCTCAAGATCGGCAACCGCCCGGTGAAATGGTACAAGGACTACACGGTCGCCCTGCCCGAGGGGATCGGGCGCGCCGCCGACGAGATGATCGAGCTCGTGAAGCTCGCGCTGCGAAGCCCGACCGACTCGCGCATCCCCGTGTGGGCCGCCGTCGAGGCCGAGCTCGTTCGCCTGGGCGGCGTCGTCAAGCCGCGCGCGCATCAGCTGCGCGTGCTCTCGGCCGCGCAGCGCGCGCATCTGCTGTCGCCGGCTTCTGCGTGCCACTAGCGCCAGGTGGAAAAATCGGCCCGGGGTCTGTTTCGGTTCCAGTTGCGGTTTCGGTCCGGCGTCGGTCGCTGGTGGCCGGCGAAAACCTAAGCCGGACAGCAACTGAAACTGAAACCGCGACCGCGTCCCTGCCGCGCAATCTCAACCAAACAGCTTCTTCCACTCTTCAGCCTTGAACCCGACCGTGCCCGCCTTGGCCCCCAGCGCGAAAGGCCGCTTCACGAGCTTGCCGTGCCGGGCGAGCAACGCCAGCGCCTCGTCCTTGCTCATCCCGGGAAGCTTCTCGCCGAGCTTCAGCTCGCGATAGACCTGGCCCGAGGTGTTGAAGAGCTTGCGCACGTCGCCGCCCCCGAGCTCGATGAAGCCCAGCATCCGCTTGAGCTCGGCCTTGGACGGCGGCTGCTCGACGATGGGGACGCGCTCGTAGGCCACGCCACGCTCGTCGAGGAACTTGAGCGCCTTGCGGCAGGTGTCGCACTTTTCGTATTCGTAGATTTTGAGGGTGCTCATGTAAACTAGCTCTAAATGGCCGTGCTCTATTCCGCCACCCTTTTCGTCAGCGCGTTTCTCCTCTTCGCCATCCAGCCGATGGCGGGCAAGGCGCTGCTCCCGTGGCTCGGCGGCGCCCCCGACGTGTGGAACGCGTGCATGTTCTTCTTTCAGGGCGTGCTGCTGCTCGGCTACCTCTACGCGCACGCGCTCTCGCGCTTCGCCTCGCGGCGCGCGCAGCCGTTCCTGCACCTCGCGGTGCTCGCCACGGCCACCACCGTCGTCCTGCTGGTGCGCCCGCACGCGCCCGACGACGCGGCCCAGATCAGCACGCGCCCCGTCTTCTGGATCCTCAAGTCGCTGGCGGCCTGGGTCGGCATCCCCTACTTCACGCTCGCGGCGACGAGCCCGCTGCTGCAGAAATGGTTTTCGTCGAGCCGCCACCGCCGCGCCGCCGACCCGTATTTCCTGTACTCGGCGAGCAACTGGGGCAGCCTCGCGGCGCTGCTGAGCTACCCGCTGGCCGTCGAGCCGTGGCTCGGGCTGAGCAGCCAGCGGAATGTCTGGGCCGCGGGCTACGTCGTGCTCGCCTTTCTGCTCGCGGCAATCGCCGTGTCGCTCGCGCGCTCGCGAGAGCGCTTCGAGGCGCGCCCGCGCGCCGCGCGTCCGGCGAGGCCCGCGCGCATCGCCGCGTGGATCGGGCTGGCGTTCCTGCCGTCGAGCCTGCTGCTCGGCGCGACCACCTATCTTTCGACCGACATCGCGCCGATCCCGCTCCTCTGGGTCGTGCCGCTGGCGATCTATCTCCTGACGTTCATTTACGCCATCGAGGTGAGCCCTCGCCTCCTCGGGAAGCTCCGGCACGCGTGCGCGCTCCTGGCCCTGATGATCGTGCTGACGATCCTCAAGCCGAGCGCCTACCCCGTCTGGCTTGTCGTCGCCCTCCACCTCGCGCTGCTCGGCACGGCCGCGCTCCTGTGCCACGCGACGCTGATGCGCCGGCGCCCCCACGTGGGCGACCTCACGCTGTTCTACCTCTGCATCTCGATCGGCGGCGTGCTGGGCGGGCTCTTCAACAGCGTGCTCGCCCCCCGGCTTTTCACGAGCCTCGCCGAGTACCCGATCGCCATCCTGCTCGTCTGCGCCATGCGCTCGGCCGTGCCGGAGCGCGGCGAGAAGAAGCCGCGCTGGAAGCCCGATCTCGGCTTCGCCGCGCTCGTGGGCGCGCTCGGCGTGGGGCTGGGTTACGCGACGGCGCTCGTCCCGGGCCTTCCCACCAT
>JACQAX010000039.1 GCA_016194795.1 Deltaproteobacteria bacterium
CACTTCCACGAGTTCATGGCCGAGGTGCACGAGCGCATCGCCGAGGCGAGGAAGTCGGTGCCGGGCGACCCGATCCCGCATGTCGCCAAGGCAATTGCGGCGCGCAACGCGCTGTTGTGCTTCGACGAGCTGCACGTCACCGACATCGCCGACGCCATGATCCTCGGCCGCCTGTTCAAGGGGCTGTTCGAGGCGCAAACCGGCAGCCGCATGAACGGCAAAGCCTGGACCGCCGAACGTCTGGACTCGGCCAAAAAGCGGATGGGCACGGCCATCGACGAGACGATCAAGACCGAGAACTTCAAGATCCACAAATAGCAGCAGTGCAACGGAAGCACGGGAGATACGATCATGCCGATCGAATGGGATAAGTTATTCAGTGGCCTCACCGGCGACACCACCGACCTGGTCAAGACGCAGCTGAGCGCGCTCGTCACGACGGTGAAGACCGACGGCGGCGACTCCGCCAAAGAGTTCGCCGGCGAGCTCGAGGACCTGCTCAACCGCCTCGCGCGCGGTGAGCTCTCGAAGGACGACTTCGAGGAGGAGTCCAAGGAGCTGCGTTACCTCGTCGACATCGAGATCAAGAAGGAAGCGGTGATCGGCAAGGTTCAGCTGATGCAGCTTTCGCAGGGGATCACTACGCTGATTCTTGATCGGCTGATGAAGCTGATCGCGTAGCCTGCTCGGTTGTTTTCGAAGCAGTTTGGCGTTTTTTTCACTTCTGGATGTATTCAGCCTTGGGCCAGGGAGCTTTGAATGTCTGACACCTCGCCGTTCATTCTCGCGGGACCGATCCTTCGAAAGACGGGGCCGAAGCCGGGCACAGGACCGGACTCGGCGACAGGACCGGACTCGGTTACTGTCTGGATTGCTCTTTCGAAACAACAAGACGTCAAGCTTGAGGTATTCAAGCTCACCGCGGCCGCGAGCGATAAAAGCCCTGTCACCGCCAATCCCCTCTTTTCGGGTACGCGGACGACAATCCAGTTCGGTACGAATCTCCATGTGGTTGCAGTGACTGCGAATCCGACTGGGAGCGAGGGTCTTTTTCCAGGCAGTCTTTACTCATACAATCTTTCATTCCTCGCGAGCGGAAAGTCGCTGAAAAACAGCGAGGTTTTTTCCAGTGCGTCGAATACCGGCAATGTTCCGGCGCCGGGGCATGGCACCTCGTATGTTTCCTATGCTCCTTATGATCTTCCGACGTTCGCCTACGATCCCGGGCTAAAGGACCTGCGGCTGTTTCACGGCTCGTGTCGCAAGTTTCATGCTGACGGTGTCGATATGCTGCAGCGTCTGGATGACTTTATCTTCGAACGAGCTGCAGGCGGCGGGGGCGCCGGTTCTGTACCTCGGCCTCACGTGCTCCTGATGACGGGGGATCAGATTTACGGCGACGACGTCGCTGACTGCGTGCTCGAGGTTATTCGCGGCGAGACCTCTGGTATGATTTTCGGACCGGACGCCATCAAAGGCCGCGACGCAGAATGTTTTTCCGCCGATTCCACTTTGCGTCGGAAAAATGGCGACAAAGTGAGTGAACGGACAACGAAAGTCTTTGCCAGTGACGGTACAGGAAGCGCCGCAGGGGGTACTCCGAGCTGCTTCGATCCTGGTCTTCGGGATAAGCTTGTCATCGAGCAGCTGGGGATGACCTCGGGACTTCCCGACGAGCTTCGCGCGTGTTGTTTTTCGATCGGCCCGACGACGCTGGACAGCGGGACAGGAGGCGCGCTTACGGGGGCGCACTCCGATGGTCCAGCCACACGGAAAAGCCACCTCGTCCATTTTGAGGAGTTTGCAGGGATGTATCTTCTCGGTTGGAACGATTTGCTCTGGCCAGCTGGCTTCGCGTCGAGACAACCAAGCGATGGCGGAACGGATAACGCGGCTCTTCTCGAGCTTCGAAATAGCCAGGTTTTCCTGAAAACGTTGAGCAAGGCGCGCCGCGCTTTGGCCAATATTCCGACGTACATGATGCTCGATGACCATGACGTCACCGACGACTTCTTCATGGATCAAGAGTGGTGTGAAAATGTGTTGCACAGGCCTCTCGGGCGCCGTTTGATACAAAACGCGCTCGTCGCCTATGCGGTGTTCCAGGCTTGGGGCAACACGCCGGAGCGTTTCGAGAAGAAAACCCCTGGCGGGACCTTCCTCGAGGCTGCGTCGCGTTGGCTGATGAAACAGCCTTCTCCAGCGGGAGCCCCGCCTGACGAAAAAGTTGTCGCTGCGGCGCTTGGGCTTCCGACCGCGGACAATTTCTCGGACTATCTCGATAAGCTGCGTGAGAAAAAGACGCTCCCGCGCGACTTTACGGCCGACCAGCTCAAGACGAGCGCTGCGGCCGACGCCCCGATCGCGGCTCTCGACTGGCACTATCAAGTTGTTGGCACGGAGCACGAGATTCTCTTTCTCGACACGCGGACAATGCGAGCCTATAACGGCGACCCCACGTCGGATGGCACGGAGGGCAAATATTCTTACGATTTAGGCTCGGTCTCAAAGACCAAAGGCCATCAACCACCGTCGCTCATGAGTGATGAGGCTATCAAGCGGTAAATCAAGGCAGTTCACATCCCGCCAAAAAGCCAGGTCACGTTCGTTGTATCGCCGGCGGTGGTGATTGGCACGGTCACGGAGGACGATGGCCAAGTTACGACGACCGTCGGTGTCGGCGGCGTCTATTATAAGGACGTGGAGCCTTGGTTCGCGGTGCGAGGAACTTACCAAAGGCTGTTTGCGTCACTCCTCACTCGTGGCGCTCCGAAGGATCCCGCACCGGTAATTGAAAGAAAGATAGTTCTTCTGACGGGCGACGTGCACCGCGGGTCAACGACCTCGCTGCGATACTTCGCCAAGAAGCCACTGGATTGGGATGGTGCGCCCGGAAAATTTCGAGCGATTTTCGCGCATTTCGTCTCAAGCCCCTTCAAAAACGAAGACAACAATACTCGAATGGCTCACAATCGCGCGCATTTTGCTGGTCCGTCGGCGAACCCTCCGGACGCCACGAACCTGAGCGGGGACGAGGCTATCGAGTACGATTACTACGGGGTCGCGACAGGGGCATATATTTCGTCGGGCAATCCGTCCGGTGTCTTGCGTCCGACCGTCATCCAGGTCTCGCCGGACATTCGGGCCAGGACCGTTTACGGTGAAACGACAAGTCCCAAGGACGAGCTGCTCGGCGCCCTCAATAACGATCCGGAATGGGCATATCGAGTGAACTACATCTACTCTGACGGGCTCAACAAAGGCGTCGGCGGCACCCCGCTTTTGGTTGGGACTCCCGCCGGTGGTTCAGGGACCAGCTCAACCGGACTTTGGACCGATAAGGATGATTTACAGTTCCTGGCGTTTTCCACGGCTCTCGGACAACAGCATCAGCAGATCCAGGAGTTCGAGATCAAAGGAAAGATGAAGGTAGGAGTAAACCATATCGGAGAGATTTATTTCGAGGATCGTACTACGTCTGCGGGCGTCAAGCTGCCGCATGTGACACAGACTCTGCATTGGCGGGTGGCTCCGGAGCTTCAGCTCGAGAGCCTGAACGTCGCTCGGATGACGACCTATCCGGTTGAGTTCGATCTTCTCTGGAATTCAAAACGCGCACCACCTTTTTTCAAGGGGCTCACTTGAGTAACGGATTCGAAAAGGCTTTGGTCGCCGAGCTCGACATATTCCTCCACCCTTTGATCGCTGCCACAAAAAGTCCACAGGCGTTGCATCGACTGCTTGTGAACAGCGGCTGGAGTCCTGCTGCGATTTCAAACGTCGAGATTTTCCAGGCCACGGTCGGCGATATCATGAGCGCTTATGCCGCGATTTCCGCGGTGAAGCTGCCGATCGAAAATTTGGAGCAGGTGGGGCCTCTGCTCGACGCACTCGGTGCATTGAATTCGTGCGTGAAGGATCTGAAAAACGTCAAATCGGCGGCAGCCGGGGCCGCTTCGACGAACGTCGCGGTGCTCGAGGGTTTGGGCTCCGACCTCCTCAACCAGCTTGGAATGCTTTATCTTACCGGGCGCTCGACTCGTATATTTCAGCTTATGGTGCTTGCGACACTCATCGATGTCGAGGAGCCCGGCGATCAGCCGATGGCCAAGGGGCGAATCCCTCGGCGTCGCTACCGCTTTCACCTCGAGCGTCTAAAGGCGCTGGTACAGAGCCCGGGTGCGCATCTGAGTAGGTACTATGCGCCTCACGGGATTACGGAAGAATCTGATGCACAGCAATTTACGGATCTTCTCTTTCCGCGAATCGCCGCCTTGCTCGAGACGTTCGGCGTGTCCGCGGTATACGGCCTTCCGGCAAAATACGTTTCGAACCCGAGCGATCCGGCGATTGGATTGCTCCGTCGCATGATGACTTTGAACGTCCCGGTCGATGTGGGCGTAAGCTCCGACGGGACTTCGGCCACGTCAGCCTCACTCGGGGTAGGAATGACTGTCTCGGCGAAAAGCACCAAGAGCAGGGGGTTGTTGCTCTTCCCGAGGGGTGCGTTCTCCAAGACACTGGCGTTGCCCTCCGGGTGGAGCTTGGCGCTAGACGTCGATGCGGCTGTGCCCGCGGTCATGATTAATTCGAGCGGCGTGCAGATGGCCTCGGACAAGGGAGCGGTGCAAAGCTGCCACGCAAGCTTCGTTTTCAGTCGTGGTTCGGGCAAGGATCCTGGGTTCATGGTGGGCGGCGCGACGGGCTCGAACCTGCAGGTGCAAGACGTTTCGTTCTCGCTGAAGGGCGGCTACTCGAAAGATTCGAAAGCACCTGCTGAAAACGACGTTTCCGTCGAGTTGAAGTTCGACAAGGGCCAGCTCGTCATCAGCCCCGGCGACGGCGACGGCTTCATAAAAAAAATCTTCGGCGGCGCCAAACCCGACCCGATCAACTTCGATCTCGGCATCGGCTGGTCGTACCAGAAGGGCTTCCACTTCACCGGCAGCGCCGATTTCACGAAGAAGATCCCGGTGGGCCTCAACCTCGGCGACGTCCTCAAGATCGACTCGGTGCTGCTCGCGCTCGGCGCCAGCAACGACGGCATCCACGCGAATGCGTCGACGACCGCGCTCGTCTCGCTCGGTCCCGTGGCGGCGACCGTCAGCGAGTTCGGCCTGGGCCTGAACCTCGACTTCAAGGACGATTCCAAGGGCAATCTCGGGCCGCTGCACGCCCGGCTCGGGTTCAAGGCGCCGACGAAGGTGGCGCTCTCGATCGATGCCGACGTGGTGAGCGGGGCGGGCGAGATCGACTACGACGACGCGGCCAAGCGTTACGCCGGGCTGCTGCACCTCGAGTTCGAGTCGTTCGCGCTCAACGCGATGGGCGCGCTCGACACGAAGCTGCCCGGTGGCGTCGACGGTTACTCGCTGATCGTCATGATCTCGACGGAGTTCGACGACGGGATCCCGCTGGGCGAGGGGTTTTCGCTCAACGGCTTCGGCGGCATCGTCGGCATCAACCGCAGCGTCTCGACCTCCGAGCTGCAGAACGCCGTGCTCGCCGGAAAGATCTCGGACATCATGTTCCCCGAGATCGACCCCAAGAAAGACACCAGCCAGATCCTCAGCCGCCTGACGGCGATCTTTCCGCCAACCGAGGGCAAGTACGTCTTCGCGCCGCTGGTCGAGATCGACTGGGGCGCCGAGGAGCAGTTCATCTTCGGGCAGCTCGGCCTCGTCGTCGAGCTTCCGCAGCTCGAGCACATCGCGCTGATCGGCCACTTCGACGCCTATTTTCCCACGCCCGACCCGGACAAGCGGCTGCTCGAGCTGCATCTGGACGTGGCCGGGATGCTCGACCGCCCGGCGAAATACCTGCAGATCCTCTGCGACATCCACGACTCGAAGTTCAAGGGCATCTCGATCTACGGCGACATCCTCGTCCGCTACAGCTGGGGCGACGACCCCGAGTTCGTGCTGTCGATCGGGGGCTTTCACCCGGCGTTCCACCCGCCCGCGGGCCTCCCCGCGCTCAAACGCCTCGGTCTCGAGATGGGCAACGGCGACGCGCTCAAGATCGGCGTGCAGTCGTATCTCGCGATCACGACCAACTCCTTCCAGTTCGGCGTCGCGGGCCAGTTCGTCTTCAAGGAAGGCTCGTTCAAGGTCGTCGGCGGCATCGCGTTCAACACGCTCATCATCTTCACGCCGTTCCACTTCTCCGCCGACTTCAGCGCCGGCATGTCGGTCAGCTACAAGGACTACGACTTCGCGAGCCTCTGGGTCACGGCGAACGTCGAAGGGCCGCACCAGTGGCACGTCTGGGGAAGCGTGTCGGTCTCGCTGTTTTTCTTCGACCTCTCGTACAGCTTCGACAAACGCTGGGGCGAGGTCGACACGAAGGTCGTCGTGCAGCCGAAGGTGGCCGACGAGCTGCTCGCCGCCTTGAACGACGCGAAGAACATGGCCTCGGTACCGCCCATCGAGTACGCCCCCGTCGTGCGCTTCGACGGCCCGCCGAAAGACGGCGCCCCGTTTTACGTCAACCCCGCGCACGGCATCTCGATTCGCCAGAAAGTGGCGCCGCTCGGCCTGCGCCTCAGCAAGTTCCACGAAGTGCCGCTGACGACGCCCGTGCAGTTCGACCTGCCGGCCAAGAGCACGGACGGCCAGCTCCCGCTGTCGCCGCTCCTCGGCCAGTTCGCGACGGGGCAGTATCAGGTGCTGTCTCAGGCCCAGGCCCTTTCGTCGCCGTCGTTCGAGCCGCGCGTGGCGGGCTTCGCGTTCGGTGACGACCGCGTGGCCACGGCCGACGCGACGCCGGCGGCGACCCGGTACGTGACGGAGTACGACGTGTCGGTGCAGGGCACGCCTCCGCCCGTGGCGCTCAAGGCGGCCGATCTCGAATGGATGATCCGCGGCGGAGCCGCCGCGCGCTTCCGCCAGCGGGGCGCCGGCGCGCGCAAGTTCATGCCCGCGCAAGGGAAGTTGACAAAGGTCTCGGTCGGGCAAGAATTGTACTTCGTCGTCAAGAAAAGCGATCTCACGAAGATCACTGCGCAGGCATTGCCGTACGATCAGGCTGAGCTGCAGCTCAAGAGCCATCTCGCGGCGCCCGGGGGCTGGCGTGACGACGCGGATTTGATGATTGTCCCGGATTACGAACTTTCAGCTTGAGATGAGGCAACGCGATGTCTGATGACGTGACTCGATATTTCGTGCCCTGGCTTCGCCGGGGTGTTTCGACGCTGGCGGCTCCCGATCCGGGCAAGCCGACGAGCGGCCGGCTCGTGGTCTCGACCAAGGTGACCATCGGCGGCAGCGATCTCAACGTCAACGCGGTCCTGCAGGGACCCATGGACGTGGTCGGTTTCGATCCGGGCGCCGTGCTGCGCACCTGGCCCCAGGCCGACGACCACAATGCCACGCACGAGCACTTCGCGATGATCGAGTTCGCTCAGGCCGATCTGCCGTGGCGCCTCACTCCGACCGGCAAGGAGAGCTCCCGCCCGTTGCCGTGGCTCGTGCTGATCGTCCTCAAGGACGGCGAGTGGGCGCCGGCTGCCACGCCCGACAACGGCATCCAGTGCGACCACATCCAGGTCAGCCAGCCGGCGAGCCTCCCGGACCTGACGAATTCCTGGGCGTGGGCCCATGCCGAGGTGCTGGGTACGGGTGGCGACGCCGCATCGGTCAAAAGCGCGTTCCAGAGCTCGCCGGAGCGGCTCGTCTCGCGCCTCATCTGCCCGAGGCCGCTCTCGAAGGACGCTTCGTACACCGCTTTTCTCGTGCCGTCGTTTCGGAGCGGGCTCCGGATCGCGCACGACGCGCCGGCCTCGACCGACCCGGCCTGGCCGGCGAAGCCGACGGCCAGCGTGACGCTGCCGGTTTACCACCAGTGGTCGTTCAAGACGGGCGGGGCGCCGACGTTCGCCGAGCTGATCCGCAATCTCACTCTCTTCAAGCCGGTCCCCGGCGCCGGCAAACGCGAGCTCGACCTGACGGCGTTGCGGCAGCAGCTGCTCGGCGGCCCGCCCGTCAAGAGCGTCGCGAGCCTTCCGGGGATGCTGCGCTTCGCGACCGATCCCGAAAGCGAGCCGTCCTTCGAACAGGCGCTCGCCAAGCCGCTCCTCGACAAGCTCGACCAGGGCTCGTCGCGGCTCAAGACGCGGCCCGACGCCGCAAAGCGCCAGGTGGTCTCGCCGCCGGTCTACGGCTGCTGGCACGCGGCCGTCGACACGGTCAGCTCGACGAAAGCTCCGCCCTGGCTCAAGACGCTCAATCAGAACCCGTGCTATCGCGCCGCCGCGGGAGTCGCGGCGGGAATCATCCAGAAAGAGCATCGAAATCTTATGGTGGCTGCCTGGGAACAGGTCGACGGAGTCAAAAAAGCCAACGAGCTCATCCGCCGCTCCCACGTCTCGCGCCACGTCTCGCGCAACATCCACAAGCAGCGCGTGCGTGCCGGCGACGGCTCGGCGCTGCAGTTCACTTCGCCGCTGCATGCCCGGGTCCGCTCAGGCCAAGGCAACATCAGCAGCGGGCTTGCGTCGCTCGGGATCGCCGGCGCGGCGGCCGACCCGCAGTGGCGGCGGATGACGCGTCCCCTGGGACCGATCGGGTTGCTCCAGAACCGTCTCGGCGCGCGCGGCGCCACGGGCGTGCTCGCCGATCTCGGCAATGGCAGCCTCTCTCCGCAGTTCGGCGTTCGGACCGAGCGCAAGATGGCCGTGCTGCCCGACCACGACGCCAGCCAGGACAAGGACCAGCTCGCCACGCGCCTGTTCACGGCCGCGCGTCCCCCACAGGCATTTACCGTCAACTTCGCGGCCGCTCCGAAGGCCGCGGTCCTGCGCGACCCGAGCTCGGCGGCGACGTCGCTGGCCACGCTGGGCGGGGATCTCAGCAAAGGTCTCGACCCCGAGACCACGATCGGAAAGCGCCTTCGCAAGCTCGTAGGCACGCAGGGAGACGGTGCCGCCACCGGGGCGGGCAACGGCGGCGAGGTCTTGGCGGCGCCGCATTTCGACGTGCCGATGTACGAGCACCTGGCGGCGATCTCGCAGGACTGGATTCTTCCCGGGCTCAACAAGGTCGGCTCGGAGACGGTCTCGCTTCTCGCCGTCAACCAGAAGATGATCGAGGCGTTCATGGTCGGCGCCAACCATGCGATGGCTCGCGAGCTGGCGTGGAACAACTATCCGACCGATCGGCGGGGGACTTGCTTTCGGTACTTCTGGGCGATCACCGCGACGAACAAGGATTCGGGCGACATCGCCGACATCGCGCAGTGGGATAAGCTCAAACCTTCCGCGCTCGGGGCGCACTGCCCATACGCGCCGAATGCCGGCCAGGGCGACGTGGTGCTGCTCGTGCGGAGCAAGCTCTTCAGCGTCTATCGCGATGCCCTGATTTACGCGCTCCCGGCGACCAAGAACGCCGCCGGCGCCTACGTGATGGACGAGACGAAGACCCCGAAGCTGCCGATCTTCGGCGGCTCGCTCGACTCCGACCTTCGCTTCTTCGGCTTCGACATCCCCTCAGGGGATGCGTTGAGCGACGGGACGAGCGGCTGGTTCTTCGTCATCCAGGAGCATCCGACGGGGGTTCGCTTCGGGCTCGACAATCTGCCGGACGTCGCGACGAGCACCTTCACCGATCTCGGGGCGGGCGTGGGCGACGCGGGCGCGGCCGCCGCGAAGTACCTGCACAAGCTGCATCGCTTCGCGATCCACGGCTCGAGCTTCGCAAAAGACAAATCCAAGAAGTAGACCGACTCAACTCAACACGGGACGACATCATATGAGCGACTTGCAGGACCTCCGATCGAAGCTGAAAGACAACGCCGTCGGCGCGGCGGGCGCGCTGGGCGGGCGGTGCCAGCGGCGCCAGGCGCTCGATACGACGACGCTGAAGCTGGGAGCGACGCATCCGGCCGCCGTCGACGTCCTCAAGACCGTCGACACCGCGTCGCTGCACCTCTCGTCGCTCATCGAGCTGCGCCGCTCGTACGCGTCGAACCTGATCGCGGCTCTCAGGGCCTCTCTCCCGCAGAAGCCCGGCGACGAGCTCGCGTCGCTCGACACGGATTTTCCGATCACGCTCTTTCCGGTGCGCCTCGAGACGCGCTTCGTGCAGGGCGCCGCCGCCAACGGCGCGCCCAGCTTCGAGCTGCGCATTCGCGTGTTCCCGGACGAGATTTCCGCCAACGGCCACGTCGCCGTGCTTTCGGACGACGAGATCGCCTGGGCGAAGGCGTACTGGAGCGACTTCAAGGCCGCTCAAACCGCGGCGGCCCAGGCCAAGAGCGCGCCGCCCGACGACCACGACGCGTGGAATCGCCTGTTGCAGCGGGTAGCGGCGCCGCGCGCGGCTTACCTGGTTTCGATGGTGACGCCGAACTCCGACGGCTCCTTCTCGGTCGCGACGCCCGCGCAGGGCGGAAGCCTTCCCGGCGCTTATGAGGCGCGTACGTTACCCGATCGTTGGCTTGCCGTGCTCACGACCAACGCCGGCGACACCCTGCCGCCCGTGGCGGGGAGCCCCGTGCGCGAGCCCCTGTGCCTGAATCTCAACGTCAAGGCGCCGGCGAAAGACGGCCAGGGCGTCAAAGGAATCCCCGTCGACGACGATGCGGTCTGGGCCTACGACTACACGAAAGCCCTCGAGGCCGGCATGGCGATCACCGTGCCACTCACCCAGCTGCAGTACACCGCGGGGTTCAAGCGCTTGCTGGTCTTCGGCGTCAAGGCATCCGCCAACCCGACCGACGCGGGCAAGATGATCGAAGAGCTTCTGCTCGCCAACCACTTCACGAGGGGAGTCGCGTTCGTGCCGCAGGGAACGCCGACGAACAATACCGGCGACGAGTCGTCGGGGCACCCGTTCAGCGACTTTTCGGATCCTGCGACCTTTCCGGTCGAGCGCAAGAAGCTCGGTCTCGTCGACATGAACGACGGCGTCTTCTTCGCGCGCGCGCTTGGCTTGAGCCGCGAGCTTGCCGGGCGCATCCACAACGCCGACCAATACGAGCAACGCTGGGCCAAGTCCATGAACATCGCCCTCTGGCCGGCGACGCTGCGCTATTTCTTCGAGCAGATGTTGCGCGACGCTTCGAACGAGGCGCCCGACGACGACACCGCGCCCAACCCGTACCGTTTCGTTTTCGATCGCATCGCGCTCAAGCCGAACCTGCTCGACGGCGGAGTGGGCGACGTCGGCATCGGCACAGGGAAGGGCATCGGCAAGCCTCCGATCACGGGTATCCCCGGCGGCGGAGTCAAGGTCGCGACGGCCGTGGCGCGTTCCGCCGACCGTTTTCTCACCCAGCTCGCCGATGATGGAAACCGCCATGCGCTCGAGAACTATTTCGTGAATTACGTGCGGCCGAAGGGCCACTCTCCGGCCCTCTGCGTGGGGACGCTGCCGTATGCCGTGCTTCCGACCACCTCGCTTCAGCTCTGGCAAGCCCAGTCGGTCGACCAGCCGACGGCACCGCCGTCGTTCGCCGACGCCGCGGTGCCCGCGGCTTTGCGCAGCTTTCGCTCGCACTGGCTGGCGGCGGCTGAGAAGGCGCCGCGAGTGGGAGGCACCGGAAATCCGGATGCGGCGCTCGTCGGCGTGCTCGGGCTCGACGCGAGCGCACAGGAAGTGCTGCTCCGGAACTCCCTCGGCGGGTACGCCGCCAGCCATGCCGGCCAAAGCGTCTACAACTTGCCGGCCATCACCAAGATCCTCAAGGAGCTCTCCGGCAACCGAGGCGTCTGGCTCCAGAAGATCGGGCAGGCGAGCTGGGCGCCTTTCGTCTCGAACCTCAACTTCGCTTCGACCGTCACGCGTTTTGCGCCGCCCCTGGTGGCCGACAAGTCGCTCGAGGACCTTTCGCTGGCCGATATCGGGGATGCGTACATCTCCGGCTCCATTCTCGGCGCGACGTTTCCGCTCTCGTATGATCCTACGCCTCTGCGCGCCGACAAGAAGCCCTGGCCGTTGCTCTATTACGTGCTTCGCCATTCGACGCTCTCGCTCATCGACCGGCTGGCCTTCGAGATCCAGGTCGCTCGCGGCCAGGTCGATCCGGGGCTGCGGCGCGAGCCGGAGATTTACTCCACCGATGACGCCGCCGCCTTCACGGCGACCTTTCGGATCAACCAGCTGGCCGCCGAGGCCAGCACCGTGCTCAAGCCCCTGAAGCCGCTCACGATCGAGATGCTGCTCGGCTACCTCGACCGGGTGCTTGACGGCGTCAAGCTGAGCTCGAACGGCAGCTACCATTCCCAGGATTCGACGTTATTCGATATCGTCGAAGGAGCCGATCCGAAGTCGTCCACGGGCATCGACTCGCCGAAATACATGCAGCGCTACGTCGCGGCTCTCAAGACCCTGGAAAGCGTGCCGACCGCCGAGCTCGGGCGCCTTTTCGGCGAGACGCTCGACGTGTGCTCGCATCGGATCGATCCGTGGTTCGGCTCGCTCGCGGCGAAACGCCTGAGCGACATGCGCCGCAAGCTCAGCAAGCGGCCGAACGCCGCTCCCGCCGGCGGCGACTCGTTCGCGAGTGGCACGCACCTCGGCGGTTTCGGCTGGGTCGAGGACTTGAAGCCGACCCCTCCGGCTTCGGGCACGGTGGGCGGGTTCATGCACGGGCCCTCGCTCGAGCACGCGGCAGCGGCGGCGATCCTGCGCAACAACTACATCACGCGGCCGACGAACGGCGCCGACCTTTCGTCGGCCCGGGTTCGCCGCGCCCTCTATCTGCTCGACTGCGTTCGCAGCGGCGAGCGTCTTGGCGCCGTGCTCGGCCACCTGCTGGAAAAATCGATGCACGACGTGGACGATGTGGCCCTGTTCATCGAGCCTCTCCGCGCGGCGTTCCCGATGTCCGATCCCGGCGTCGTGCCGGGCGGCTCCGCGGCGGCGGCTCCGCGCAACGTGATCGATGGGATGAAGTTTCTCGAGACGTGGCGCACGTGGCAGGAGAACCCCAGCCACCCCGCGCCGTATCCGTTCGGCGCCGACAAGCTCGACCCGAACGATCCCGCGCTGTCGGCCGCGTGGGCATCGCGTCTGGGAAGCAACGCGAGCATGGACAAGGTCATCCGTGACCTCGACGACGCGCTCGACGCGCTCACCGACGGCTGGGCGGGGGACCTTCTCGGCGATCCGGCGTCGGTTTCGTTTGCGCTCTCTTACAAGGCGTCGCCGGCGGCGGCGGCACAGCTGAGCCCGGCAATGTCGCTTGCCAGCCTCCGGCTTCGCCCTCTCGACTTTCTCGCGCTCGCCGCGCATTGCGATCCCGCGTCGCCAGCGGGCTCCGACCTCGACCTGCTCTGCCGCGCGTGCGCGAGCGCGCAGGGGCTGCTGCCCGCGGGCGCAGTCGAGGTCAGCACGGTTTTCGACGGCGACAAGCGCGCCGGCCGCAACCTGCGCGAGCTCGTTGCGCTGGCGCGCTCGGTGAACGAGCTCGTCTCGAAATCGCGCCCGCTGCGTAAAGAGGACCTCATGACGGCGGGCGCCCAAGTGCCGCCCGTCGACGAGAAGGCGCATACCGACTTCGTCCAGCCCCTGATCAGGCAATGCCTGGCCAACGTGACCGTCGCGCAGGCGGGCATGGGGCCCGCCGACGGCGCGTTCAGCCTCCAGCGCAACCTGGCCTGCTTCGGCGTGACCGAAGTCGTGCGCGAGGGCGCGACGCTCGCGGCCGTCAAGGCGGCGATCGACGCCCGGAGCGCGGAGTTCGATTCGGCCATCACGCGGGGTTACGCGCTCGGGGCCAAGGCGCTGCTTGGCGACGACTTCGTGCTGCTGCCGAAGTTTTCCTTCGCCACGGGCGAGGCACCGCCCGCTTCGGTCGCCGTCGGCGCGAATGCGGTGAAGAAATGGTTTCACCTCACCGTGCGGGCGCGTGACTCGCTCGGCTCGTTGCGCCGGATGTCGCTCGCGGCCGAGGCGCTTGGCCAGCCGCTGGGTTTCTCGGGTCTCGACACCGACACGGGTCGCCCGCGCTACAGCGTGCTGCAGTCACCGGCGCCCGCCGTTGCCGGTGCCTGGGCCGGATTGGCGGGCGACGCCGACAGCATCGTGCCGGGCACGATCTCGCTGGTGCTGCTCTCGCGCGACGCCGATGCGAGCGATACGGACTGGTACGGGCTGCTCGTGGACGAGTGGCCCGAGCTCGTGCCGAGCAAGAGAGAGAAGACGGGCGTGTCCTTCCATCATCCGTCTCCGAAGTCGCGCGCGCCGCAGGCCATCCTCGTCGCGGTGCCGCCGAACGTGGCGGCCAAGAAGTGGGACCTGGCGACCTTGCAGGCGGTGCTTCAGGAGACGCTCGACTTCGCGAAGATGCGTGCCGTCGACACGGACCTGCTCGGCGATTTCTCGCAGTCGATTCCCGCGCTGTATCTGGGAGCCAATGCCGCCGGAGCCGTGGTGTCGACTCGGCTCGACGGCTGCTCCACGCCGGTCGATCCCAAAGAGCTGAGCGGGAGGGGGAACTGAGATGGCTGACTCCAAGGTTTCGTACACGAGCTGGACCCGCCTTGAGCCGCGGCCGCGCGGCAACTCGCTGGCCGAGGGGCTTGCGGCGCGCATTCGCGACCCCTACTGGATGCTGACCCGCCAGTGGCAGCTGGGCGAGTTCCAAGGGGAAGACGCCGGCTCGATCGCCTGGGCGGAGCTGGCGCCCGTCGTGACGAAGCTCGAGCGTTGGGGCGCCGCCGGCGTCGCCGATGCGGCGTTGCCGTTCGCGGCGCCGCTCGAGCGACAGGCTCTGGCTGAGCCGGACGCGTTCGATCTCCCGACGCGCATCGAGATCGCCGAGGCCTTCCTGCTGCTCCTGCGGCAGAGCGCCGGTTTGCCGGACGCCGATTGCAAGCAGCTCGTATTCGCGCTCGAAGCGGTCTTTCCGCTGCCGTTCGCCACGCCCGGCGATCGCTCCACGGACGACCTTGCCTTCGCCGCTCTCTGGAAAGGGCGGACGTTCGACGGCGCGGAGCTCTGGCGCCAGGGCGGCTCCGACGCCACCAAATTCGCCGCCAGCGTCGACGCCCGCCTCGTCACGAAGCTTTCTCCCGCGCAGAAACAGGCGGTGACGGCCGTCGCCGATCGTTTCGTGAAGTGGGCTGCCGACGTCTACGGAACGCCGCCCGCACCGGCGCTTGCTGATCCGCCGACCTGGGACTCGCAGCGCATCGAGTATGGCTGGGAGGTTTCGTCGCGCGTCGCGTACGGCCCCGGCACGTGCCTTGCGCTGAACGCCCGGCCCGACCACGACGCAGAGCTCGAATGGTATTCGTTCGACTGCCGCAAGCTCACGGGATCGGCCGCGGCCACGCTCGGGACGCAGAGCCCGGTGCGTCGCGTGATCCCGACGCACATCCGCTTCCACGGCATGCCGTCGGCGCGCTGGTGGCAGTTCGAGGGCGGTTCGATGGGCTTCGATGACCTGAGAATCGACCACGTCGACCTCCCCAAGCTCCTGCTGCTCGACTTCATGCTCGTCTACAGCAATGACTGGTATGCGCTTCCGCTCGAGCTCGACGTGGGCTCGATCTGCTTTCTCGACCAGCTCACCGTGCTCGACGTGTTCGGGATCAGCAACAACCTCGCGCGGGCCGAGGCGACGCCGGTTCCCGCAAGCTCCGACGGCCCCACCGACCGTTTCTCGGTCTTCGGGCTCTCGAGCAGTGACGGAAGCGCGACACCCTCGTTTTTCGTGCTTCCGCCTTCCGCCGCGGGCGGCGTGCAGCGCGGAACGGTTCTTGAGAAGGTTCACTTCGTTCGCGATGAGCTCGCGGGGCTGGTCTGGGGGGTTGAAGAGCTCATCGAGGATCGCCACGGACAACCCTGGCTCGGCCGCGATCGTAATGCGGGCCGTGCGACTGGCGGCGGCGACCCGGCCGGCAACTCCCTGCGCTACCAGCTCGCGTCGAAGGTGCCGTCGAACTGGGTGCCGTTCGTTCCGGTGCTGCGCCAGAGCACGAGCGTCTCAGGCGCCTCGCTCAATCGCATTCTGCTCGAAGAGGCGGTACTCAACGAGCTCGAGGTCGACGGCAACCCCGTGCCGCTCGGGCGCCTGCTGAATCCGCCCGGCTCCGAGACGACCGGCTATCGCGTCTTCGAGGAGGAAGTCGGCGGCGACGGCATGACGGTGTCGCGGGCGGTCTACCGCTCGCGATGGATCGACGGTTCGCTCCACTCGTGGGTGGCGCGCCAGCGCCTTCCGGGCGGCGGTCCCGGGTCGAGCGGTCTCGCTTTCGACCGGCTGTTGCCGCCTATTTCGTGACCTGAAGCACGCCGCGAAGCGGATCCCACGTCACGTTGGCGTCGGCGTCGATCGTCTGGGCCAGCACTTCCTTGTCGTTGACGATCACGCGCACGCGGCGGTCGGTGGAGATCGCGAGCTCGTTGATGAGCGAGGAGGCCTTGCTCAGGACCAGCTCGGCGTAATCGGCCTCGGTGCCGCCACCGTTCAGGGCCGCGCCGCGATCGGCGGGGCTCGACGTCTTGTACTTATGGCCGACGCTGAACCCGATGAGCCCGCCCCCGGGGAAAAACCGGTGGATGCTCTCGCAGAGGATCCGCGCCAGCCGCAGCTGGCCCGATTCGCTGCGGATCAGCTCGGCGTGCTGCGGGTTGCTCGCGAAAAGAGGCTCGAGGAGAATCGCGGGCATCTTCGTCAGCCGAAGGTTGCCGTCGCCGCGACCATCGTAC
>JACQAX010000342.1 GCA_016194795.1 Deltaproteobacteria bacterium
GCAGGATCGAGAGGTTGTTGTTCATCGCCATGTAGACGTTGGCGAGCGTCTGCGCCTCGACGCCCTGGGAGGCGTCGACGACGAGGATCGCGCCCTCACAGGCGGCCAGGCTTCGCGAGACTTCGTAGGTGAAGTCGACGTGTCCCGGCGTATCGATCAGGTTCAGAAGATAGGTCTTTCCGTCCTTGGCCTTGTAGTTGAGACGCACCGTTTGCGCCTTGATCGTAATACCGCGCTCTTTCTCGATATCCATGTTATCGAGGTACTGCTCTTCCATTTCGCGCTGCGAAACGGTGCCGGTCGCCTCGATAAGACGATCGGCTAACGTCGACTTGCCGTGGTCGATGTGCGCAATAATAGAGAAGTTACGGATGTTTTTTTCTTCAGCCATGTCGCGAGTTTTAAGAAAGTTTAACGAGAGTTAGCATACAACTATGATGAAGGTAAATGACATCGTCGAGCTGCGGATCGATCGGATGAGCTACGGGCCCGCTGCAGTGGGTCGTATTCAGCTGCCAGGCGAGCCCCGCGCGATGGTCGTTTTCGTCCGAGGCGCCGCTCCCGGCGAGCAGGTCTCCGCGAAGTTGACTAAAAACAACAAGAGTTACTGGGAAGCCGAGCTTGTCGAAGTGCTCGAGCGCTCGCCGAAGCGAGCCGAGCCGCCCTGCCCCGTTTTTGGCCGCTGCGGCGGCTGCCAATGGCAGCATCTGAGCTACGAGAGCCAGCTCGAGGCGAAGGCCGAGATCCTGGTCCATCAGCTGGCCCGCACGACGAAGATCGACGAGGCCGAGCTCCGCACGAAGCTCACGACGCATGCCGCTCCGAGCCCCCTCGGCTACCGCGCCCGCCTTCAAGTCCACGGCGACAAGAAAGGGATCGGCTATTTCGCCGAATCCTCCCACAAGATCGTCCACACCGAGCGGTGCCCGATCGCGCATCCCAAAATCCAGGCCGCGTGGACCGAGTTCGTCACCAAGAGACCTCTGGCCGAGATGGCTTCGGCCACGGGCCAGTACAAGATCGAGTGGTCGGTGACCGACACCGGACAGGTGAGCGAGGCGGTCAACCGCAAGCACGGAGCGTTCGGCTTCACGCAGGTCAACCCCGAGCAAAACACCGTGCTCGCCGGCATCGTGGCCGAGCTGGCCGGGTCGGGTGACGTGCTGCTGGATCTTTTCGGCGGCGACGGGAATCTGACGAACGCGCTGACCGGCAAGTTCGCGCGGATCGTGTCGGTCGACTCGTTCAACGAAGGCGAGGATCCGACCTCGCTTGGCGGTCCGCTCGCCTCCGGACGGACTTTCGTGAAGGAGCGGGTGGAAGATTTTCTCGTCGAAAAGCGCTGGCTGGATTGGGGAGTGGAGCGACCGGACTGCATCATCGCCGATCCGCCCAGAAACGGATTACGGGAGGCCGCGGGCCGAACTGCTGGCCTGCAAGCCCCCCGTATCATCCTCGTTTCGTGCGATCCGTCCACTCTGGCGCGGGACCTGACTGCTTTCACTTCATCCCGCTACCGGATCGGCCGGATCCACCTGATCGACATGTTTCCACAAACCTACCATATGGAAACCGTCGTCGAGCTCACCGCTTACTGAGCAGCTTTGCAGCTGAGCGAGGCGCCCGAGGTGAAACCGCACGGCGCGAAGCTCACGCACGCGTTCACGCGGTTGCCGGGAGCGCCGCTCTGGCCACTACCCGACTGCTTGCCCTGGTTGCCCTTCTGCTGGTTGCCCTTCGAAGGCTGCTTGCCCTTCTCGGGAGCCGGCGTCGGAGTCGGAGCAGGCGTCGGATGCTCGTGCTTGCCCTTGTCAGGCGCGGGCACGACGACCGGGCTGCTCTTGCCCTTCTCCTGATTGCCCTTGCCCGGAGCGGGCGTAGGCGCAGGGACCGGATGCGGCTGCTTGCCGTTGTGGTCGCGGTCATGGTCGCGGTCGTGGTCACGGTCGCGATCCGGAGCCGGCGTGGTCGGAGCCGGAGTCGTCGGAGCAGGCGAGCTCGGAGCCGGCGTGGTCGGTACCGGCTGGTCGTCAGCCGCGGCCACGAACTCGAGCGAGAGCGCCGAGCCTTCGACCGGCAGGTTCGCGAAGTTGAACGCCGTCGTCACTTCGATCTGAGTGACCTTCTTGGCGTCGTCGATCGCGACCTTACCCGACGCGAGCCCTTTCAGCTCGACCGGACAGCCGTCCAGCTCGCTGAAGCGGGCACCGACCGTCAGCGGAACCTGGAAGGTTCCGTCGGCGTTGATCGCGCCCGAGCCCACGATCTGCTCCGACTGGTTCTTGATGGCGATCGCCATGCGAACACCGTCGGCGTCGATGTGGAAAGGACCCACTTCCTGCAACAACGAGATCTGAGCAGGGCTCAGCTGGCACTGGCTCAAGTCGAACGCAGCCCCAGTCGCAGCCGCGGCGGCACCATTACCGCAGTCAGCTTCGAACTGAGTCGAGATCGAGGCGGCGGCGATGGCCGGAGCCGTTTCTCCTCCGCCGGACTTCTTGGCAGCGGATTTGCCGCACGCTCCGAGGCTCAACGCCAGGACAAAAACAGGCAGACACTTAATCAGGTTCTGGTTCATTTCAGGTTTCCCCCTTTTCCGTGGCGGGTCCTAGTGCAAAGATGCTGCCAATGCCGCTTGACACGCATTCCTGCGCTTCCTACTCTTTAAGAAGGAGATGCTACGCATGGCGCCCAACAATTTCCGAACCAGCATTATTGCAATTTGCGCCGCTAGCGCATTGCTTTGCGCATCGTGTGCAACGAGCGCGGTAAAAGAAAACGACGTCTCGACACCAGAGAAGAAGAGCAAGTTGCTGGGAGACATGGGCACGGCCGCGTTGATACGCCGAGACTTCCCTCAGGCGATCGAGGATCTGCGCAAGGCGCTGATCGCCAACGAGACCAACCTCGATGCCCGCAACAACCTCGGCCTCGCCTACTGGGAAATGGGACAAAAGGCGATGGCGAGAGCCGAATTCAAGCGTGTTCTCGAGCAGAACCCGAAATACTCCGACGCGTACGTGAACCTCGGCGCCGCCGATCTGTCGGACGGCAGGCTCACGGAGGCGCGCGCGTATTTCGAGAAGGCTCTCCAGAACATGGAGTACAAGACGCGCCATCGCGCGCTGACCAACCTTGCGCAGGTCGCGCTCCGCGAAAACAACCTCGATGAGGCACGCCGTATACTGTACCAATCCATTCAAGCGAATCCCGAATTCTGCATGTCGCATTTTCTGCTGGGCACCGTATACATGCGAGACCACAACTCGAAGGCGGCCGCCGGCGAGTTCGCGAAATCGATCCGCTCGACCTGCGCCGGCAACGTCGAAGGCCACTACCAGCTCGGGATCGCCTATCTGGCCGCCAAGCAGTACGACAAGGCCCGCGCCGAGTTCGCGCTGTTGATCGACCAGTTTCCACAAACCGTCCAGGCGCAGCAGGCAGCTGATCAATTGAGGTTCGTTCCATGATGGAAACCAAGCCGCAGCTCGGCCTCGGCGAATATCTACGCGGCGAGCGCGAGAAGCGGCACATCACGATCGAGCAGGTCGCCTCGGCGACGAAGATCAACATCAAGCTGCTCCACGCGCTTGAAGGCGACAATTACGACGCACTGCCGGCTAAACCGTTCGTCCGGGGCTTCGTCACCAGCTATACACGCTACGTCGGTCTCGACCATCGCGAGGTGCTCGCGCGTTTCGACATCTTTCTCGACGAGAAGAGCGGGCAGAAGTTCAAACGCCCGAACGATGCCCCCCACATCTTCGTCGAGCGCGAAGGGCAGTCCGAGAACAGCAAGACGTGGCTGAGCATCGCCATGGTGATCTTCATCGTCGTCGGCGTCCTCGTCTTCGCCATCCTGAAACCCTCGCTCAAGCACCACCGCGGCCGCGGGAAAGACAAAACCACGGTCACCAACGAGGACATCGTCACGGTCGTTCCGCCGCCTACCGATTCGGCGCCCATCATGGCGGCTCCGCTCAAGCCGGATACCGCGTCCCAGCTCCCGCAGGGACCGCAGAACGCCAAGCCAGGCAACGTCGAGCTCGAAACGGCGATCAAGCCGGAAGCGGCGCAGACCAAAACCGAAGCCGAGCCGCCGGTGCCGGTGAAGCCTGAGCCCAAGGCAGCGGAGAAACCAAAGCCTGAACCCGTCGTCGCGGAGCGGCCGCAAGCCAAGGTGGCCGAAAAACCGAAGAAGCCCGAGCCGACCGCGGCAGCCGTCGCCGTCGCGCCCGCCGCCGCCGAAAAGCCCGCACCGGTCGCCGGCACGTCTGAAAAAGTGAAGCTCCCGCCGATCCCGAACAATGAGGTGAAGTACCGCCTCGTCGTCCGCGCGATCGACGACGCCTGGGTGAAGTATCAAGTCGACGATCGCCCTCTCCAGCAATACACGCTGAAAAAGGATAAGGTGATCTTCGTTCGTGCGCGGAGCAGCATCCGCTTCACCAGCGCGAAGCCCACCGCGCTCGAAATCTCTTACGATAACAAAGAATTTCGCCCGTATGGAAACGGTGCGAAAACGATCATCATGCCCAAAGACGCAGAGAGTCAGTACAAGGCCGCTCCGTTTGTCGACCCAAACCCCATCTACTTATCCACACCAAACCACTGAGTTATCCACAGATCTTAACCCCTTGATTTACTGAGCCAATAGGGGTCAAACAACCACTTATCCACACGTGTGTGCGATAGTTATCCCCAATTCCTGCTCCAGAAGCGCGTTTTCACCGACAACCCATTTTGGAACTACTCGCAAAGCCGCAATCAGAGCTGATCTTGCCAATTGTACGAATATTGTTGAGGCGAGAAAGCCGCTCCTGCCGCTGATCTTGGGAAGTCTTCACCAGGCCGATCGCCTGAAACTCGCTACAGCAAACGGGATCACGGCAAGGTTCGAGATCTGCATGGCCAAGAACGGCGGAATGGCGCCCTTCTCGGCGAGTGTGGCGCCCATGATGTGCAGGCCCCAGTAGACGACGACGACGGCGAAAGCGACGAAGATCGCGTTCGACTTCACGCTACGCATGCGGACGACGCCGAGGCCCACGCCGAGCACGCCGAAGAGCAACGGCGCGATGGCGAGCGCGATGCGTTTCCAGTACTCGATGGCGTACTCCTGATAGCGCGAGTAATCGCCCTCGAACTTCGTCATCTGGCTCTTGAGGTCGTCGGCGTCGAGCGTCTTGGCGTACTTGATTTCGTCGACGCGGCCTTCCTCGACCTTGAGCATGATGCGGTACTCGCCGAAATCGATCTTCTCGTAGTAGTTGCGGGCGATGTCGGAGCGGTGGATGCTGCCGTCGTCAAGCTTCAAGATCGCCGCCGCGCTGAGCTCGCTCTCGGTCTTGAGCGGAATCACCTCACCGGTCTTGGAAAGGATGGCCATCGGATTCTTCGAGTCGCGGTCGTCGAAGATGAAGACGCCGCTCATCTTGTTGTGCGCGACGTCCACCTTGTCGGCGTAGACGAGCAGGTCGAAGAAACCCTCGGTGAAGGTGCCTTCCTTCAGATTCGAGACGACCTTCGTGTTGCCGAGCTTCACGATGGTCTTCTTGAACTCGCGGTTGCCCCACGGGATGAAGAAGTACGTGAGATAGAACACGCACGCCGCCACGATGATCGAGAGCAGCGCCACGGGCAGGTACATGCGCAGGAGCGAGATGCCCGAGGCCTTGAGCGCGACGATCTCCGAGTCGGCGCTGAGGCGCCCGAAGCCCACGAGCGTCGCGACGAGAAAGCTCACCGGCATGACCACGGGCAGGAACGCCGCCGAGAGGTAGACGGTCATCTTCGCCAGGAGCGTGAGCCCCACGCCGTGGTTGATGAAATAGTCGGCGAGCCTCACCACCTGGAACATCAGGAAGACGAACATGAAGAACACGAAGCCGCCGAAGAACGGGTAGAGCACCTCGGCGAAGATGTACCTATAGATCTTAATAGGCGTTGCGATTGATGAGCCCCTTGAACACCGTGAGGAAAAGAATCTTCAGATCGAACAGCACCGACCAGTTCTTGATGTAATACAGATCATACTCGATTCTCTTCTCGAGGGAAGTGTCCCCTCGCCAGCCGTTCACCTGGGCCCACCCCGTGATGCCGGCTTTCACCTTGTGCTTGAGCATGTAACGGGGAATTTTCGACCGCACCTCTTCGACCACCCAGGTGCGCTCGGGCCGCGGGCCCACGATGCTCATGTCGCCCCGGAGCACGTTGAAGAACTGCGGCAGCTCGTCGAGGCTCGTGCGGCGGATGAAGCGGCCGATCGAGGTCACGCGCGGGTCTCCTGCTTTGGTGAGCAGCTCGACGTCGCCCGCCTGGTCGACGGTCATCGAGCGGAACTTGAGCATCGCGAAGCGCTTGCCGTTGAGGCTCATGCGCTCTTGTCTATAAAACACCGGACCGCGCGACGTGAGCTTGACGAGCGCGGCGACCGCAAGCATCAGCGGCGACGAGACGACGATCGCGAAAAACGAAAGCGCGATGTCGCAGACGCGCTTCACGAAGAGGTTGAAGCCGATAATCGGCGTCTCGTTGAGGCTCACCATCGGGATGCCGTCGAAGTCCTCGACCTCGCAGCCGAGCGCCACGAACTCGTAGATGTCGGGCACGAGGATGAGGTCGACGATCTCGTCCTTGAGCTCGTTGAGCACGGTTTCGAGATGCACCGACTCGGCCTTCGAGAGCGCGACGACGATCTTGTCGACACGGTGCTCGTGGACCAGCTTCAGGCAGTCTTCCACGCGGCCGAGCACGGGAACGGCATGCGGCCAGCTTCCGGTCGGCTTTTCGCCGAGAAACCCGACGAACTCGAGGCCGAGCTCGGGATGGCGGCCGAGCTTGCCGAGCGTCGCCTGCGCCGCGTTTCCGGTTCCGACGATGAGCACGCGCTGGATGTTGTAACCCTTGGCGCGCATCGCGCGCAGCGCGTTTCGCAGGAGAATGCGCGAGTACACGATGAGAAAGCCGCTCATGAAGTAGAAGTAGACGAACACGCCGCGCGAGAGCTTGTAGGCCGCGACGAGATAGGTGAGCGCGATGAAGCCGAGCGTGGCCATCGTGTGCGCGCGCAGAACTTTGTACGCCTCGACCGTCCGGCGGGTCATGCGCTTGCTCGAGTAGAGATCCGAGACGGTGAACACCGTTCCCCACAGCAGCACGATCACGATCGCGTACGCGGCGTAGAGATGGAACGGCGGGATCTCGGCCTGCATCATCGGCAGCGGATAATGCTTGCGCAGATAGTACGCGAGAAACCAACTTCCGATCAGGAAGAGGGCGTCGAGCACGCGATGCGCGGGGCCGAATACTGAGTAGTATTTTTTTAACATCTCTGGTACCGAATCCCTAATATGAAACAAGACGTTAGCGTAAGCAAATATTTGAAAATCAGCGCGCAAAAAGCTCCGAAGGCCCCCCCGTTCCCGAAACACCGCTGCGAAGTGGTCGCGGTGGCCCCCGAAGCCGCGAAAAAGGAAGGCGGCCGCGCCGGTTTCGCCCTCCACAAGGACTTCAAAGATTTTCGCCCGCTGCTCGATCGCCTCGATGAAGCCCATGAGCTCTCGGCCAAGAGCGGCGCCACCTGCCTGGCGCGCTTCAACGGCGTGCGCGGCGGCGACCACGTCCTGGTCGTCGGCACCGGCGTCGACAAGCACGGCATCGACCAGCTCGGCGCCAGCGAGCGCCTGCGCCGCCTTGGCGCCGCCGTCGCCCACAAGCTCCACGCCGAAAAGGTGAAAGAAGCCGTCGTTTATCTCGACACCTTCCTCGTGCCGGCCGCCAAGCTCACCGCGGATGCCACGACCGCGGCTTACGCGTTCGCCGAAGGCGCGGGCCTGGCGCTCTACAAGTTCGACCGCCACGTCTCGAAGGACCCCAAGCAGAAAGACAAAAAGGACGAGCACGTCCCGACGATCACGCTCGTGAGCACCGACTCGGCGCGCGTCACCGGCTACGCCAATGGCGTCGAGCAGGCGCACGCGCTGCTCACCGGCGCGTTCACGTGCCGCGAC
>JACQAX010000343.1 GCA_016194795.1 Deltaproteobacteria bacterium
GCTTTCCTTGAAGGCGACGTTCTCCACTTCATACTGATACTCGTGCGCAAGCAGCGTCGCCGTATCGAAGTCGAGCGGGTGGTTGATGGTGACCATCATGCCCTGGGTGATGAGCTTCTTCATCAGCTCGCCGGCCTTGACGCCCATCGCGTCCGCGAGCTGCGCGACGGTGATGGTGTTCTCGAAGCGGATCTTGCGTTTGTGCTGTGCCGGCTTCGTGATGGTCGTGTGCTTGATTTCCTTGTTCACGGGCACCTTCTTCTTCTTGGGAAGGAAGACGAGCTCCTTCTTGGCGCGGTAATCGGAGATCTTGACGGCCGTCGGCTCGTTGCCACGCTCGTTGCGGCCTGCGCCGCCCTTCTTCTTGAACGTGTTTTCTTCTTCGACGAGACGGTCGATCTGGTCCTTGCCGAGCGTCGTGATGCCGCTGCCGGGGCCACGAGGGGTGACCTGCGGCATCTGACCGGGGACGTTCGGGCGGACGTTCGGAGCGACGCGCGGAGGCGGTGCCCGGCGCGGCTCTTCCTTGACGATGTTCAGGATGCTGCTCGTTTTGGCGGGCGCGATGCCTTCGCTGCGCGACCCGAGAAGCGTGTGCATCTTGAGCCCGCTGCCCTTCAGGGGAACGTGCGCGGGCGCGGCCGGCTTTGCCGCCGTCGGAGCCGCGGTTGCGGCCGGAGCGGCGGCGCGAGCCGGAGCTTCGGTCGAAGGCTGGTCGGTTTCGGCGGCCGGTGCCGCGGTTTCGGCGGCGATCTGCTCGACCTGTGTCTCCTCGGCCGGAGTCGGCGCGGCGGCGTCGGCCGGGAGCGCCGTTTCAGACGTCGTTTCCGGAGCGGCGGCTTCGTCGCTGGACTTGGCGCGGCGGCGGATCACCGTGGTGCCCGCCCGTTTCGGGGCGGCCGCTTCGGTGGTGGCCGTCTCAGCCTTCTTTTTAGTGGTCTTGGCCGTCTTGGCGATTTTGCTGAGGACCGCCTTTTCCTTGGCGACCGATTCCTTCACGAGCTTCACTTCTTCGGTTTCGAGCGAGCTCATGTGGCTTTTCACGTCAATGTCGAGCTGCTTGAGCTTGTCGATCAGCGTGATCGAATCCATGCCCAGCTCTTTTGCCAGCTCGTATACTTTGACCTTTTCCAATGTCATCGGTAACGCTCCCTTGCTCGAATCTTCCGAACTCTGTTTTGTCGTACTATCCACGTGCTTGTTTCCTGTTCTTCAGAGAACTGATTCGGGAATTATTCTGCTTCGCCTTCGGCTTTGGGCTTGGCGCCCATGCCTGCTGCCGCCATCTCCTGACGCAGGCGCTCTTCGGCCTGGGACTTGGCGTCGCGGCCGATGGACTTGAGCGAGTTCGCGTCCTCTTCGGTCGCGTAACCCGGGATCTTCATCAGCGACTCGGTCGGCGCTTCGGCCACCTGGAAGACGTTGATGAAGCCCGTGTTGTAGATGCCCTGCGCGAGCGTCTCGTTCACGTTCTCGATGTGCTGGAGGTTGAACACCGCGTCGGCCATGCGCTTGTGCAGCTTGGTCTTCGAGATGATGTCGAGGCGCCAGCCCGTGAGCATCGCCGCGAGGCGGACGTTCTGGCCGCGCTTGCCGATGGCGAGCGAGAGCTGGTCGTCTTCGACCATGATCTCCATCGACTTGTTGCGCTCATCCATCTTGATGGACGAGATCTCAGCCGGCTGGAGAGCGGCCTTCACGAAGAGGGCCGAGTTCTCGTTCCAGGGGATGATGTCGATCTTCTCGCCGCGCAGCTCGTGGATCACGTTCTGCACGCGCACGCCCTTCATGCCGACGCACGCGCCGACCGGGTCGACGTCGCGATCGTTCGAGGCGACGGCGATCTTGGCGCGCGAGCCCGGCTCGCGGGCGGCGGCCTTGATCTCGACGACGCTGTCGGCGATCTCGGGCACTTCGGTTTCGAAGAGCTTCATGAGGAACTTGGGGCTCGTGCGGGTCAGGTAGAGCTGAGGCCCGCGCGGCGTCATGACGACGTCGCTGAGGTAAGCCTGCACGCGGTCGCCCGGCTTGAACGTTTCGCCGGGGATGATCTCGCTGCGGGGAAGGAGAGCGTCGGTTTTGCCGAGGTCGATGACCAGGCTTCCGCGCTCCACGCGGCGCGCGATGCCCGAGATGACTTCGCCCTTGCGATGGATGAACTCACCGAAGATGATGTCGCGCTCGGCGTCGCGCACTTTCTGGAAGATGACCTGCTTTGCGGTCTGCGCGTCGATGCGGCCGAAGGTGGGCGTGTCGAGCTTGATGCCGAGCTCGTCGCCGATGCTGACTTCCGCGTCGAGCTTGCGCGCTTCGGCCAGCTCGATGTCCACGTCCGGATCGCCGATCTCGTCTTCGTTCTCGACGACCGTCTTGAACTGGAAGAGCTCGATCTCGCCGCTGTCCTGGTTGTAGTGGGCTTCGAGGTGGGCGCCGACGCCGAATTTCTTCTGGGCGGCCATGAGCACGGCCTGCTCGAGCGCTTCGACGATGACTTCCTTCTTGATCCCGCGATCCTTACCGACCTGTTCGATGACGCGGCTCAAATCAGACATGTTCATTTGCATTACTCCTTAATCGTAAATTCGATCTCGAGATGGGCCTTGGAAATCAAGGCGAGCGGCACCTTCACCGCTTCTCCATCGATCGTGAGTTTCACTTTATCCACGGCCAGCCCGTCGAGGCGGCCAATGAAATTCTTCTGCTTCTTGTGAGTCTCCCAGTACCTGGGATTCTCGGTTTCTTCTTTGTCGAGCGGGCGGAAAGTGTGCAGCTTCACTTTCTTCCCCGCGAAACGGTCGTAATCCTCGGGCTTGCGCAGCGGGCGCTCGACGCCAGGGCTGGAAACCTCGAGAGTGTAGTTGCCCGAGAGCAGCTCGGTGGCCTCGAACAGATCGTCGACGGCGCGGTTGGCGGCGACGCAGTCCTCGAGCCCCACGCGGCGGCTCTGGTCTGCGTTGTTCAAAAAATCGATGAAGAGAGTGAAGATGCGCCCACCCGCGGTGCTCTGCTCGAGCGCCACGACTTCGTAGCCCAGCGGGGTGAGGATATTCTGCGCCTCACCGGCAAGCTGTTCCAAAGCTTCTTTTGTGTTGGCCTTTGTCGTCATAATCAACGGTCTAACGTTCTCTTCTCCAAATGGAATTCCCGGGCTTTGATAAAAAAAAAGTGGGGTTGGAGCCCCACTCGATTAAAGCTTCGAGAGTTGGACAGTTTGTAGCATGCGGTCGCGCGCATGCGCAAGAG
>JACQAX010000040.1 GCA_016194795.1 Deltaproteobacteria bacterium
GCCGTGCGAGTCGCAAAGCACCTGGATCTCGACGTGGCGCGGGTGCTCGCAGTACTTTTCCATGTAGCAGTCGCCGAGACCGAACGCGGCGGCCGCTTCGTTGCGGACGCGCTCGAACGTCGTCCGAAGCTGCGACGGGTGGTAGATGACCTGGATGCCGCGGCCGCCGCCGCCGGCGGTGGCTTTGAGCATGACCGGATAGCCGATTTCCTCGGCCTTCTTGGCCGCCTCGTCGGCGGTCTTGAGAATGCCGGTGCCCGAAAGCATCGGCACGCCGGCCTCTTTGGCGATCCGGCGCGCGGTGGCCTTGTCGCCCATCTTGGCGATCTGATCGGGACGCGGCCCGATGAAAGTGATGTTGCACTGCTCGCAAACCTGGGCGAAGTCGGAGTTCTCGGCGAGAAACCCGTAGCCCGGGTGAATCGCGTCGGCGCCGGTGAGCTCGGCGGCGCTCATGATCGCCGCGACGTTGAGATAGCTCAGCTTGGCGGGCGCGGGCCCCACGCACACCGACTCGTCGGCGAGCTTGACGTGGAGCGACTCCTCGTCGGGCTTGGAGTAGATCGCGACCGTGGCAATGCCCATCTCCTTGCACGCGCGAATGACTCGTAGAGCGATTTCCCCGCGGTTGGCGATGAGGATCTTCTTGAACATCGGAACCTCAGACCGGGTCGATGAGGAAGAGCGGCTCGCCATACTCGACGGGCTGGCCGTTCTCGGCGAGAACCGAAACGATCTTGCCGTTCACCTCGCTCTCGATCTCGTTCATGAGCTTCATGGCTTCGACGATGCAGAGGACGTCGCCCTTTTTCACCATCTGGCCGTCCTTCACGTAGGCGTCGGCTTCCGGCGAAGGCGCGCGGTAGAACGTGCCGACGAACGGGCTGAGCACCTTGGTGTAGCGCTCGTCATCGCTCTTGCCGCTGCCAGAGAGCTTCTTCGGGGATTCGGCGAGCGGCGGCGCATCGTGCGCGTGAGCGACGGCGCCATGCGACCCGACGGGCTGGCCGAAAGCGCTCGAAGCTTCGGCGACCAGGCGCGCGCCGAGCGCGGTCTTGATCCTGAACTTCGACTTGCCATCTTCGACCTCGAGCTCGGCGAGCTTGTGCTTCTTCACAAGTCCCAGCAGCTTTTCGAGAGTTTTGAGATCGACGGCCATCTTACTTGTTCACCTTTTCAATGTACTTGTGGTCACGCGTATCGATGCGGAGAACGTCGCCTTCCTTGATGTGGAGGGGGACGTTGACGACGAGGCCGCTTTCCATCTTCGCGGGTTTCTGCGCGCCGGTGGCGGTGTCGCCCTTGAATCCCGGCTCGGTCGTCGCGACGGTGAGCTCGACGTGCATCGGCACTTCGACGCCGAGCGCCTTGCCGTTGTAGAAAAGGATTTCGACGGCGAGATTCTCTTTGAGGAAGTTTTCGGCGTCGCCCACGACGTGCTTGTCGATCGGCATCTGCTCGTAGTTCGCCTGGTTCATGAAGTAGAAGTGGTCGCCCTCGCGATAGAGATACTGGAACTCGAGCTGCTCGAGGTCGGGGCGGTTGAACTTGTCGCCCGTCTTGAAGGTGCGTTCGATGACCGACGTGTTCAGCATATTGCGCAGCTTCGTGCGCACGAAAGAGCCGCCCTTGCCGGGGCTTACGAGCTGGAAGTCGACGATATCATAGGGGATTCCCTCGACTTCGATCTTGAGTCCCTTACGGAACTGCTTCGTATCATACATAGTCCAACTCCTAAAATTTCAATAGAGTTGCCACATTAGACACGAGGTCAATGTACGTCAAGGCGTTCTTTTTGCATTTCCGAGAGCAGCCAGCGCAGGCCCTCGAGGTAGCCGTCCTGGCCCATGCCGGCGATCCGATAGTCGGCGAGATCCTCGATGACGGAATGGTGGCGGAACTCCTCGCGCTCGAGCGGGTTTGAAAGATGCACTTCGACGATCGGCACCGGCTTGAGCATCATGACCGCGTCGCGGATGGCGATCGAGGTGTGGGTCCAGGCGGCGGGGTTGATGAGGATGCCGCCGAGGCCGCCCTTCTGCGCGAGACCCAGGACGAGCGAGTGGATGTAGTCGAGCATCTCACCTTCGTAGTTCGTCTGGAAAAAGCGGATCTTCACCTTCAGCCCCGACTCCTTGACGGCGTCGCGGAGCTTTTTCTCGAGGTCGGTGAGCGTCTCGTGGCCGTAAACCTCGGGCTCGCGAAAGCCGAGCATGTTGAGGTTGGGGCCGTTGAGGACGTGGATCTCGGGCGGCGCGCTGGCGGCCGGCGCATCCTTCTTCTTGCTCATAGCGTCTGCCCGCGCAGCTGCTGAACTCTCGCGAGCATCTTCTGCAGGCGCATGAGCTTGCGCAGCTTCGCGGGGCTCGGGCCCGCCTTGACGAGCCCGCCGGCCTCGTAAGCTTTCGTCTCGAGCTCCTGGACGACGCCCGCGGCCTCCTGATCGGCCGGATTGAAGTAGAGGATCATCTTGTACGAGGCGAGCGCCTCCTGGACGTATCCCAACACGAGGCACGAGTCGGCGAGGAGCTTCTGCGCCATGAGGTTGTCGGGAATCTGGTCGATCACCGGCATCAGCAGATCGCGCACCTGCACGTTCATCTTCTTGTCATGGTACGCGCGGGCGAGCGCGACCTTGCCACCGATGAAATCGGGATGGATCGCCAGCCCCTCGAGGCAGATCTCGATGGCCTGCTCGGTCAGGCCGATCTTGCGATACGATTCGGCCAGCGGCGCGAAGATGCGGGACTTCGGGTCGTCCTGGAACATCTTGAGGTACTTCAACAGCAGCGGTGGGTACTTCGACGTTCCCGTGGCCACTAGCTCACCTCTCCAGAAGCTTCAGGTCGTTGAAGGTGATCGGGTGCACGAAAGAGTGGCCGATGTTCTTCAAACAAACGAACTGAAGCCGGTCGCCTACCAGTTTCTTGTCGCGACGGACGTACGGAAGCACGTCCTTGAGCCGCCAGTCCAGATCCGCGTCGGTCCTGAGCAAGAGCCTCGTCGCGAGGTTCATGCTCTGATCGTAACACCGAATGGGACATAATTTCAGCTTCGCGCTCAATTTCGCGGCGATCGTCACCCCGACGGCGACCGCCATCCCGTGCGGCAGGGCGTAAGCCTTCTCGATGCCGTGGCCGATGGTATGACCGAGGTTGAGGAGGCGGCGGTCGGCGAACCGCGAACGACTCGCGAGATGCAGGCGCGCGACGCCCGTCTCGCGCTCGTCGCGGCGCACGACCTCCGACTTGATGGCGACGCTTTCGAGCAGGACGTGCGCGAGCGCGGCCGGGTCGCGGCCAAGCACCTGCTCGGCGTGCCGGTCGAGGTACCGGAACAGCGCGGGGCTGAAGCCGACGGCGTACTTGAAGACCTCGCCGAGGCCGCTCTGGAAATCGAAGTCCGGCAGGCTGTCCAGGAAATCGAGGACGACGACCACGGCGGCCGGCTGGTGGAACGCGCCGATGAGGTTCTTGCCTTCGGGATGGTTGACCGCCGTCTTGCCGCCGATGCTGCTGTCGACCATCGCCAGCAGCGTCGTCGGCACGTGCACGACGTCCATGCCGCGATGGTAGAGGCTCGCGACGAAGCCGCCGAGGTCGCCCACCACCCCACCGCCGACGGCGAGACAGAAGTCGTTGCGGGTGAGGCCCGCCTTGATCATCTCTCCGAGTATTTTCTCCGCCTTGAAGATCGACTTCGACGCTTCGGCGCCGGGCACCCCGAGGAAGAGGTTGTCGCGCAGGGGAAACAGCTTGCGCAGCGTGCGCAGCACGTCGGGACGCGCGTGGATGAAGCCCTCGTCGTAGACGATGCAGGCGCGGCGCTTCACCCGGCCCATCTGGCCGCGGCTCTCGAAGAGGCCGAGCTTGTCGAAGACGTCGCCCAGCTCGGTGGCGCGACTGCGCTGGCAGACGACCACCGGATAGGTGACGTCGTCGCGATGGATGCGGACGTTCAGCCTGCGCCTAACGCCCGACATCGAGCACCCCGTTGACGCGCTTCCGATACTGCTTCAACGAAGCCTCGATGTCGCCGAGGTTGTCGTTGCCGAATTTCTCGAGGTACGCCTCGGCCAGCGCGATCGAGGTCACCGAAAAGCCCACGACGCTCGCCGCCGCGATCGCGCAGACGTCGGTGCGCTCGACCGTCGCCTTCTCGGGCTGCTTGGTGGCGAGGTTGACGCTCTGGAGCGCCTTGACGAGCGTCGGCAAAGGTTTCATCCCCCCGCGCACGACCAGCCGCTCGCCGTTGGTCATGCCGGCCTCGAGCCCGCCCGAGTTGTTGCCCGTGCGGCCGATGTGCCCCTTTTTGATCGCGATGCCGTCGTGGCTCCGGCTGCCGCGGCTGCGCGCGTACGCGAAGCCCGCTCCGATCTCGACGCCCTTGAACGCCTGGATCGCCATGATCGCCTGCGCGAGCCGGCCGTCGAGGCGGCGGTCCCACTGCGCGTAGCTGCCGAGCCCCGGAACGAGCCCCTCGAACCAGACCTCGACGACGCCGCCGAGACTGTCGCCTTCTTTTTTGCAAAGAGTGATGAGCTCGATCATCCGCGCCTCGGCCTCTGGGTCGGGACAGCGGAGCTGCGAGCTCTCGATCGCCTTCTCGAGCGCCGCGACCGAGGCGAAATCGGTTTTCGCGGGGTCGGCGGCGGCGTCCCCGACCGCGGTGACGAAACCCGTTCCGGTCACGCCGAGCGCGAGCAGGAGCTCGTAGCAAAGCGCCCCGAGCGCCGTGCGGATGGCGGTATGGCGCGCGCTCGCCCGCTCGAGCGCGTTGCGAACGTCGTCGAAGCCGTACTTGAGCGTGCCCACGAGGTCGGCGTGGCCGGGGCGAGGGCGCGTGATTTTTTTCGCGCGGCCGCCGGCATCGCCGTCCTCCGGCTCGACCCAGGGATTCATCGCGCCTTCCCAGTTCGCCCAGTCGCGGTTGGGAATGCGCA
>JACQAX010000329.1 GCA_016194795.1 Deltaproteobacteria bacterium
TAGGGGCCGATCTGGATCTTGTCGCTGGGGTTGAGGGTCGCCTGGACGGTGCGCTTGCCGTTGACGACGATGCCCGTCTCGCTCGCGAGGTCATAGACGACGGGCTTGCCGTCGATGCCGCTCACCTCGAGGATCGCGTGCACGGGGCTGACCGAGGCGTCGTCGAGCTTGAGGTCGCTCGAGGTGGCGGAGCCGATGACGGCGCGCTTCTTGTGCAGCCGGAAGACCTTCTCGCCGGACGCGTTCATGCTCTGCACCGTAAGGACTACGACCTTGTCGCTCATCTGATCATCACCGTGTCGCGCAGCATTTCTTTGTGGAAGTTCTTGCGGCGCTCGATCAGGTTCTTGCCCGGGCTGCTCGGGCGCACCGTGAAATAAAACTCGCTGGGGTTTTTCACATCGCCTTCGATGAGCGAGTCGTCGAAGTCGACCATGTTCTTCTTCTTGTAAACGACGGTCTTGCCTTCCTCATGGACGATCTTCTCGCCGGTGCCGCGCACGACGGGGCCGTCTCGAAAGCGGCTCTTCTTGCGCCGGCTGTCGGCGCCGGAAGCGGCACTCGTCGCAAGCGTGAAGACGGCGGCGAACGTCAGGACGACAGCGAGATATCGGTTCACTTGGCTCCTCCGAAAACCGCATACGCCAGGTCAGCCTGCGCTTTTTCCAACGCGCCGAGCCCGGCGGCTCTATCCTTGAGCAGATCCAACGCCTTTTCCTTCTGGCCCTTGTCCCCGCTCAACCCTGCCCATACGCTCCAATTGTACCAGAGCGTGAACCGCTTGCCAGATTCCGCATCGATTTCCTGAAGCTTGGTCCCGGCCTGCGCGAGCTGGCCCGAGCCGAGCAGGGCGACGGCGAGGGCTTCCTGCACCTCCCTGTCCTGCGGGAAACGCCCGCCCAGAGCGCGAAGGTGGTCGAGCGCCGGACCGAAGTGGTGGAACGCGAGCAGCGACTTGGCCAGGTTGAGCTTGATGTCGCGGCTGAACTCGGCAGTTTCTGCAGCCCGATTGAATCCCTGGGTCGCCTCGACCGGCTGGTTGTCGAGAAAGAGCGTGACCGAGAGGTTGCAGAGGGCGGCCGCGCTCTTCGGGTTGAGCGAAAGCGCCTGCTCGTAGAGGAGGCGCGAGAGCCGGAGGCGGCCGGCCAAGGCTTCGAGGTTCCCGAACTCGACCCAGGTGTCGACGGACTTGGGGTTCTGGGCGAGCTTCGCGGCGATCTGAGCGCGCCACGAGTGGTCGGGGCGGCGCAGATCGGCCGCGTCGGCCTCGACGACCTGGCCCGAGAGCTTGAGGGCGCTCTGCCGGTTGCCCTCGTCGCCGGTGACCATCGAATAATGCGCGGGCGGATACTCGCGCGGCGAGCGGCGCGCGGGCCGCTGCGTGAGCGCGACGTAGGTCGGAGTCGTCACGCCGAGCTGCAGCCCCTTCTGGTAGCCCTGCTTGAGATACTCGACGGCTCGGCTCGCCATCGGCTGGGAGACCCCTTGGAGGCCCCGGCGGTACGCGGCCACCTGGTCGCCTTGAAGCCGCGACGGCACGGGCGCGCGATCCAGCTCGGCGGCGAACGCCGAGAAGATGTCGTAAAGCCGCTCGAGCGCGGCGATGCCCCACTCGCCGTCGCCGTACGCGACGACCGAGGTGTAACGAGTGACGAGGCTCTCGAGATCGGAGAGCTTCTTGCGCGTGACGGCCTTGAGCCGCTCCTCCGGAAGCTCGAGCTTGAGCGCGGCGACCTGATTGAAGTACGGCTCGACGAGGAGGACCGCGGCATGAGCCGCGAAGTTGCGCTCTCGCCGGTCGCCGCCCCGGGTGGCGTTCTTGCCATGGGAAACGGCGCGCGAGGCCTCTTCGTAATACATCCCGGCCTTGCGTCCCTCGTGGATCTGCAGATAGATCTGCCCGAGCATGAAGTTCGCCTCGGCCCGGCGCGTGCCGGTCGTCGAGCGCGACAGGTACGCCTTGAGCGCGCTTACCGCTTCCTGCTGGTGGCCGGCCTCGAGCTGCACGCGCGCGACGTCCAGCGCGAGGTCGTGGCAGCGCTCGTCGGCGGAGCCGCCGCCCGCCCCGTGGGTGCGCGCCGGCGTTCCGCCGCGGGAATGAGGGGTGGGCGCGGCCGCGCGGCGCTTGGCCTTGCGCACTCCGCCCTCGCAGAGCTCGCGCCACGCGCGCGAGCCGGTCAGGAAAGCGTTCGTCGGGTCTCCGGTGCCCCATTGCAGCGAGAAGGCCGTGAGCGCCGAGCTCAGGCGCTCGTCGCGCGAGTAGAAGTCGAGCTGCGAAAGCCTGGAGTAGAGCTTGGCCGCCTCGGCGAAGCGGCTTTTCCAGAGCTGCTGGGCGGCGAGGCGCTTGAGCTCGTCTTTCGGGCCCGCGCTCGCCGGGTTCTTCTGGAGAATTTTGAGATACACGCGCACGGCCTCGTCGGTCTGGCCGGCGCGGTCGTAGTTGACGGCCGCGTTATTGAGGGCCTTGGACACGACCTCGGCGTCTTTCGAGCTTTCGGCGAGCCGCTCGTACTGCGCGGCGGTCTTGGCGAAGTCGGCCGCGCCGCTCGCGCCCTGCTCCTCGCGCGTGACCTCGGTGAAGGCCTTGCGGTCGACGATGGCTCGCAGGTAGCGGCCAAGGTCGCCCTTCTTGTCGGCGCCGATGAGCGCTCCGTTGGCGAGATAGAGCTGGGCCTGCTTGACGGCGTCGTCCTCTTTCTTGCGCTTCATGAGATCGGCCACGAGGTCATGGGCCGCCTCGGCCGCCTCCGGGCGCGAGGGGTACTTCGCGACGAGCTCGCCGAGCGCATCGCGGGCCTCGCCGCTCAGGCCCTCGGGCCCCGACTTGCTCGCGGCGAGACGCGCCCGCTTGTAGCGCAGCTCGATGACGAGCTTGTCGTCGGGGAACTGCTGCTCGAACTCGCCGGCCACGCGCAGGAAGTCGCCTTCGGCCTGCGCGTCGTTTTTACCCGAGGCGCGGGCGTGGTCGAGACGCTTGATGACGATGTTCATCAGCGCGGTACCGGCCTCCTTGCGCATCTTCGTGTCGCCCTTGCCGGTGAGCGTTTTCTCGAGCTCGGCGGCGGCGGCGGCCTCGTTGCCGGAGGCGAGCAGCGCATCGGAGCGATAGGCCTCGATCTCGGTGCGCTCTTTCTCCTCTTTGTCGTTGGAGGGCTTGGAGAGGAACGCCCGGATGTAGAGCGCGTAGAGATCGGCGGCGCGCGCATACAGCTTGGCGGACTTCTTTTTGCGCGCCTCCTCGTGCACCTGGGTCGCGCGCCCGCGCAGATAGCTCTTGGTGCGCGCGTAGGTCGCCTGGCCGTCTTCGCCGCGAGCGGCGTCCGAGCCGTTCTTGGCGAAGAAGTCGACGAGCCGCTTGAGCGCGGCCTCTTCGCCCGCGCCGTCGCCGCGCTTGCGGTAAAGCTCGACGTTGCGGCCGAGCGTGTCGAGGATGAGATCCGGCCGCTTGTCGCCGTATTCGGCGATCAGGCTCTCGTTCACCTTCATCGCGAGCGCATAGTCGCCGCGATGCTCGTAGACGTTGGAAAGCTTGCCCAGCGCCTTCACGTAAACGTCGGCGCCGCCCGAGATGTTCGAGAAGTAATCGTGGGCTTCCTTGAAACGGCCGCCTTCCGAAAAGAACATCACGATGTCGCCGAGGGCCTCGTCGCGCAGGCCGACGAACTTGTCTTCCTTGCCCGACACCTCGATCACCCGCTTCATCGTGTCGAGGGCCTCGGTCTTGCGACGCATCTTGAAGTAGGCCCACGCCAGCTTGTAGAGCGTCCGCGGGTAGCTCGGCACCTTCGTGAACTGCGTGGCGCGCTCGTAGTACTTCAGCGCGACCGAGTATTTCTGTTTCTCGAAGGCGGTCTCGGCCAGGTTGCGGTAAGCCTCGGGAGCGTAGGCGCTGTTGGGGTAGCGCGTGGCGACGACCTCGAAGTACTTCGTCGCCTCCTTCTTGTTGCCCATCTCCTCGGCGTTGTAGCCGAGGAAGTAGTAGACCTCGTCCAGCTTGGCGAACTGGACGCGGCTCTTGAGAATTCCGAGGCAGGCCGCGGTGGCGGAGTGGAGCTGCTCGCGCGAGCGGTCGTGGTTGACGGACCGCTCCTTCACGCCTTGCTTGTAGAGGTTCTGGTGGATCTGGTTCTCTTTGAAAAAGTAGAAGCGGTATTTCTCGATGTACAGCTCGGCCAGGCGCAGGAGGATGTCGGGCCGGCGGTTCTCGGCGAAGCGGCGGCCGAGGACGATCTTGAGCTGGTTGATCTCCTGCTCGCGCACCTGGTTGATCTGCGCCTCCTCACCCGTCGTCACCGAGGAGAACTGGTCGGTGGAGTACGCGCGCGCGTCGCGCGGAGCACCCGCCGCTCCGACGGCGAGCGCGAACAACGCGGCGGCGATGCGGTGGCGGCCTAGCTTACGATCCGCCACACTGCGACTCCAGCGCGAATACGTAGTCTCCGAGCTCGTCGGCCCAGAACTCGCCGTTGAAGGTCCAGAAATACTGGTAGTCCTTGCGACTGATGTCGCCGGCGCCCTTCTTGAGCACGCCCTCCTCGTCGGCGCTCATCACCGGCTTCTTCTCGAGCCGGAGCTTCGAGCGGTTGAGCATCTCGAGCTTGATGAACGACATCTTGTCGAGGTCGGTCACCAGATCCTGGTAGAGGTCGTAGAGGGAGTTGCGCACGAACAGCCCCCCGAGGAGACGCACCGTCTTGGAGCGCCAGCCGACCACTTTTTGAAGAAACGCGGCGAACCGGGGATGCCCTTTCGACGAGCCCAGGCGCGAAAGGCGCGCGGCCTCGCCGTAAACGGCGTGCTCCTGCGCGACCTGCGCGGCGAAATACGGCCCGCGCACGAAGCGGTTGATCGCGCGCGAGAGCATGTCGGTGGTGTGCAGCTTGCGGCGCAGCGCCTCCTTGGCGATGTTGTAGAAGGCGCCCATGTCGCGGTCGTGCGAGAGCAGGAAGTTCTTCATCTGGCCGCCCACGCCGGCGTAGCGGTTCTCGAACTCATGCACCGTCTTGTCGACGTCGTCGTAGTAGCACATGGCCAGGAAGCTCTGGGCGCGCAGCACGTCGACTTCGGGGTTAAAGACGAAGTTGAGGCTCGGACTGCGGTACGTCACGAGCTTGCCGAGCGTGCGGTTGTAGTCGCCTTTGGCATAGGCGTTCCACGCCTGCTCGAAGAGGATGTCGGTCCAGACGAAGCTCGACTTGGGGATGTCGTCGTAGATCTCCTCGGCCTTGTCGAAGTGGCCGCCCTGGTAATGGGCGCGCGCGAGGCCCGCGGTGCAGCGCGCTTCGAGGTCGTTGTACTCCTGCCGGAGCGCTTTCGTGCCGCTGTGGCCGTGCGAGGCGAGGTTCTGGCACGACTCGAACGACGAGATCGCGTTCTGCGTCTGGCCGGTCATCGCGTACGCCGTCGCGCGCAGGTAGGCCGCCTGGGCGAGGATGCCGGAGCCCGAGCTCACGTGCGAGAGCGCGGCGAGCGCCTTGGCCGGGTCGCCTTTGAGGAGCTCGTCTTTTCCGAGGAAGTAGTAGAAGTGGTTCTTCGTCGAGCCGTCGTAGTCGGCCTCGGTGGTGCCGCGCACGATATAGGCGCGCAGGAGATCGCCGCCGGCGCTCTCCAGCATCTGCGGCAGGTAGGCCAGCACGCGGCGGATCGCGCCGCGATTGCCGCTTTTGAGCGTCTGGATGTAGAAGTAGCTGGCGGCGTTCGGGAAGCCCGCGCGGATGAGCTCTTCGGTCACGTGGCCGAGGGCCGTGTCGGTGTACTGGCTGTTGGCCGTATAGATGTTGAAGAACTGCGCGGCGGCGGCGTAATGCTCGCCCTGGTTCGAGAGGTTCTGGGCGTCGTGGAACGCCTGCTGGAGCGCGGCTGGCGTGTCGTAGGTGCCGGTATCGCTGTTTTGCGCGGGCGCGCGATCGGGCGCCGTGCCCGGCGCATCCGAGAAGTCGATCGCCGGCAGGCCTTCGAGCACGAGCTCGTCCGGCGTCGCCTTGCCGTCAGCGGCGTGCGCCGCCGCCACCGTAGCGAGGCAGAGCGCCAGCGTGGCCAGGTTCTTCGTCAACACGCATCATAGAGGATCTTGTTGAAGAAGTTGAGCTTGGAGTACCAGGGCGTCCAGGTGAGCGCGGCGCCATAATAGGTGCGGTTCTCGCGCACGAACGGCAGCGCCGTCGGGCTCGCCTGCTTGAGCGCCGTGAGCGTGTTGTTGTCGTGGTTGCTGAGCGAGCCGTAGAAAACCTCGATGCCGAAGAGCTCGCTGAACCAGTAGTCGATGCGCGGCACGAGCTCGTATTCGGTACGGTACGGGTTGCTCAGGTTGAGACCGCCGGCCAGCGAGATGGCCAGGCGCCCGGCCTTGCGATACTTGCGGTTTTGCAGAACATAGACCTTCTTGTCGGGGTCGAGCCAGGAGAAGTTGTACTCGTCGTCCTCG
>JACQAX010000351.1 GCA_016194795.1 Deltaproteobacteria bacterium
TGGGCGTAGCGGGTCTCGATCCCGTTGCCGTGGTCGATGATCACGATCTTGCCGTACCCCGGCTTCACGCCGGCGAAGCTCACGTTGCCATCCGCGGTGGCGATGATGTCGGCGCCGTAGCGGTTGGCGATGTCGATGCCTTCGTGCATCTTGCGGCGCGTGTCGTACGGGTTGATGCGCACGCCGTACTCGCTGGTGATGTAGCCGAGCGTCGGGATGCGGGTGGGGGTGCTGGCGAGCAGGGCGCGTTTCTCGCCCAGGCGCTCGAGAATGTCCTGCGTCTCCTGCTCGGTGGCCAGCGCGAACTTGTTGACCTCCTCGGCGGCCGCGTCGAGCTTCTCGAACTCGGCGTGGACAAAGGCGCTCGAGTCGGCGTCGGTCAGGGTGAACGACTCGGTCGTCTCGGTCATGAGGGCGGCAAGAAGGCCGAGGCGACGCGAGCGCACGGCCTCGTACGCCTCGGCGCGGGATTTTTGCGGGGCGACGGCAGCCTCCTCGGTCGGCTCCGCGGCGGCCGGAGCCGGCGCGTCGGTGTCGGTCGGGAACTTGCCGTTGCGGGTCTCGTCGACCGGCGCGCTCGACGACGGCGTCTGCAGCTCCTTGAGGTTGACCGGCGCGGGCGCGGGCGGCGCCACGGGGGGCCGGGCCTGCTGCTGCTCGGGCAGGGGAATCGTCGACGGCGGCGGCCCGCCCGTCTCCTCGATGTTGGTGATGATGCGCAGCTTGGTGACGAACGTCTTCACGCGGTCGAGCGTGTTTTCCATCGTGACCATCTTCGTCCGAAAGACCTGCACGTTCTGGCGAAGCTCGCGGTTCTCGATCTTGAGCTTCTTGTTCTCGTTGATCTGGTTCATGACGTTCGCGTAGTCGAGCACCATGATCGCGGCGAGCACGCCGAGGAAGGCCATCGAGAGGATGCCGCCCTTGAAGATCGCGCCCGGGATGACGACCTTGCGCACCTGGTTGCTCTTCTCGGGGACGACCATGATGGTGAAGAACTTGTTGGATGCCATGCCCGCTTCAGACCACTTTCACGACGACGGCCGTGACGTTGTCGTCGCCGCCGTTGGCGTTGGCCGTTTCGATGAGCTTCTTGACGGCGCCCTCGAGCGAGTCTTTCTGGAAGATGTGCTCGTCGACGATGTCGCGGATCTGGTGGTCGTCGACCATCCCCGAGAGGCCGTCGCTGCAGACGACGAACACGTCGCCCGGGTGCGGCTCGAGCTGGTAGATGTCGATGTCGACCTCGCTCTCGAAGCCGACCGAGCGGGTGATGACGTTCTTCATGCGATCGGTCTTGAGCTGCGCGCGCGTGATGAGGCCGGCGCGCAGCTTCTCCTGCACCAGCGAGTGGTCGCGCGTGAGCTGCCAGATGCGATGCGGATGCATCATGTAGCAGCGGCTGTCGCCGACGTGGCCGACGAAGAGCTTTTCGGACGTGAAGTGCATCGCGACGGTCGTCGTGCCCATGCCCTGCAGGGTCGCGTCGATCTTGCCGCGGTCCTGGATGGCCTGGTTGGCGGCGCGCATCGCGCGCTGCAGGCGCTCGGCCGCGGGCATCTTCGCGTTCTGGGGATTGGCGCCGCTCGTCTTGAAATAATTGGCGATGGTCGTCACGGCGAGGTGGCTGGCCGTCTCGCCGCCTTTATGGCCGCCCATCCCGTCGGCGACGACGAAAAGGCGGTGCTCCGGCACGAGAACGAAGTTGTCCTGGTTCTGCTTGCGTTTCATCCCGACGTGGGAAAAACCAGCTGCTTTCAAGCGAAGCTCGGCCATATCCCATTATTCTGAGGTGCTACGGCGCAGGATTCAAGAGATTAAAGCTAGCTGCCCGAAACGTTGAGCTTGGAGACCAGGAAGCTCGGCGCGCCGACCCCGCCCCAGAACCGGAGATCGCTGCCTACCTCGGCGACGTCGCGCAGGAGCTCGACGAGATTACCGGCGATGGCGAAGCCTTTGACGGGCTTCGTGAGGCGGCCGCCCTCGATGAGAATGCCGCTCGCCCCCACGGAAAACTCGCCGGTGACGGGGTTGGCCGTGTGCAGGCCGAGCAGGTCGGTGATGAAGATGCCGCGGCCGGCGTCCTTGACGAGCGCGTCGAAGCTCTTGGCGCCTTTCTCGAGATAGAGGTTCGTCGAGCCGACGCCCGGGGGCGCCTTCAGGCTGCCGCGCCGGCTGTTGCCGGTCGTCGCCGTGCGGTGCTTGCGGGCGTAGTAGGAGTCGTAGAGGAAGCTTTCGACGACGCCGGCGCGCACGAGCGGCGTGCGCCGCGTGGGGTAGCCTTCTCCGTCGAAGGGCCCCGTCGACGTGCCGCCCTCGAGCAGGCCGTCGTCGATGAGGTTGATCCGGTCGGAGAAAACCTTCTCGCCCTTCTTGCCGACGAGCAGCGAGAAGTTCTTGTCGATGTTCTCGGCCGAGAACGAGGCCGACAGAAAGCCCACGAGCTGGGCGACGACGGAGTTCTTGAAGACGGCCGGGAACTGGCCGGTCGCGGCTTTTCCGGCGTGGAGCAGCTCGAGCGCCTCGGCCGCCGCGGTCGGGGCGATCTTGTCCGTCTCGAGCTTGTCGAAAGACGACGAGTAGCGGGAGTCGTAGCCGGTCTCGGCCGACGCGCCGTCCTCGGCGACGCACGTCACGTCGCCGCTGAAGATCGTCATGCGGTGGCTGATCTCGTTGCCGAGGTGGTCGACGAGGATCGACTCGCCCTGGATCTCGTCGAAGGCGGCTTTGCGCACGCGCTTGATGCGCGGGTCGGCCGCTTTGACGTCCGCTTCGATCGAGCGCGCGAGCTCGATTTTTTTCTCAAGCGAGACTTCAAGGCCCGCGCCGTCGTAGTTGTTTACTTTGGGATAAGTGGTGGCCTTGAAGCCGCCGCCGTTCCCGGTCGTGCAGAGATCGTTAAGCGGGTCGACCGGCATCAGCTCACCCACCTCGAGCGCGCGCCGGCAGGCAAGTTCTACCGCGTTGCGCGCGAGGTCGAAGGTGTAGGCGAAGCCCATTCGCGATTCTTTGAGACACCGAATCGAAAGCCCCTGGTCGGTCGCGCGCGAAAGATGGTCAAGCTTTCCATCCTTTATCTCGACGCCCAGGCTCGAGGAGCGCTCGAACGTCTGGAGGAGCTGATCACATGTCGAAGCTGGATATCTCGTCATTAGTTGGAAAGCTGATCGAGGTCGAGAACTACAAGCAGTACCACTGGGAAGGCACTTTCCAGGACTACATCGAGATCGTGAGGAAGAACCCGATGGTCGCGCGCAACGCCTTCCAGCGCGCCTACGACATGATTCTCACGTACGGCACCGACAGCTACACCGACTTCAAGAAGAACATCGTGAAGTACAAGTTCTTCAGCGACCCCGTCGACAACGGCAAGGACGCCATCTACGGCCTCGACGTGCCGCTCATGAAGCTCGTGCACTTCTTCAAGAGCGCGGCCTACGGCTATGGCACCGAGAAGCGCGTGCTGCTCCTGCACGGCCCGGTCGGCTCATCGAAATCGACGATCGCGCGGTTGCTGAAGAAGGGGCTTGAGCGCTACTCGCGCACCGACGAAGGCAAGCTCTACACCTTCCGCTGGATCGATCCCGAAAAGAAGATCCAGCACATCCTGGGCACGGTCACCGAGTTTCCGGATCCGATGCACGACGAACCGCTCAAGCTTTTGCCCGACGAGGCGCGCGTCGAAGTGCTCGAGGAGCTGCAGAAGGGCCACAAGCTCCCGTTCCGCGTGCAGATCCAGGGCGACCTCTGCCCGCCGAGCCGCCTGATCTATCGCGAGCTCATGAAGCATTACGCCGGCGACTGGAACAAGGTGATGAGCCACGTGCGCATCCAGCGCATGATCCTCTCCGAGCGCGACCGCGTGGGCATCGGCACGTTCCAGCCGAAAGACGAGAAGAACCAGGACTCGACCGAGCTCACGGGTGACGTGAACTACCGCAAGATC
>JACQAX010000352.1 GCA_016194795.1 Deltaproteobacteria bacterium
AAGCGGCGGGGGCCGGCTCAAGATCGCTCGCGCCTGCTCGTAGAGATCGGTCGTCGTGGCGGCCGGCGCGGCCGAGGCGACGCCGCGCACGGAGTCCTTGGGCTGGTAGACGAGCGCCGCGCTCGCGAAGCAGCCGGCGAGATTGGACTGCAGAGCCTCGAAGTCGTTGCCATGCAGCTCGTCGGCGCGGATGACCGGCGCCTTCACCGTCACCGAGTCGAGCACCTCGAGGCCCGCGTCGGTGCGCTTCACCGTGCGCGAGGCGTCGACCCACTTGCTCACGATCCAGCAGTCGAGCGACTCGTCGCCCACCGTCGAGAGCCCGGCCAGCGTGTAACGGCGATCGACCTGCGACGGCGAGCCGAGGACGAGGTCGGACACGCGCGTCTTCGGATTGAAGACGAAGAGCGCCATCCGCGGGTCGCCCGGCAGCACGAAAGCGCTGCCCGCCGTCGTGCGCATCGGGGCCTGGCGGCCGCCGTACTTGAACGCGAACCGCAGATCATGCGCGACGTTGTTGTCGACGTTGTAGGCCTCGAGCGAGGCCCACGACGACGACGAGTCGGAGGTCGCGATCCGGAGCATGAGCTGCTCGAAATCCTCCTTGGAAAGGCGAAGCGCCGTGCCGAGCATCGTGGAGGCCGCGCGGCCTGAAAGCTCGATCGAGCCCGAGCCTTCGAGGCTCGAGCGGTTGCCGAAGCTGAGCCGCTTGGCGATCGTCGTTTTCGACGACTCGGGCGTCACGGCCGGCGTGAGCTCGAGCTCCTTGGTTCCCGCGGCCAGGACCAGCGCGTGCCGAGCCGAGAGGTCCTCGAAAAGGTCGGTCGTGGCGACGGGATTCGTCGGGTCGACCCAGAGCACCTTGTCGCCGAGAGCCACGCGAACGACGGCATGGTTGAAGACGGCGAGCGAGGGCATCGAATAGTCTTCGTTGTCGCCTTCGAGCTCCTCCGACGAAGAATGGTTGCCGCGCCAGATCAACGCGGGCTGCGCCGTCATCCCGAGCGACCGCAGCATCGCCACGGCCGCCAGCGTGTAGTCCTTGCAGTCGGCGCTTTTGTCGCGCGCGATCTCGGCCAAGGGCCGCGGCACGTACTTTCCGCGGGCCGTGCGCCAGTCGCCGAGATACGTGAGCTTGCGCGCGAGCCGCGAGATCACCTCGGCCACCCGCGCCTCCGACGTCTTCCCTTTCTGAGCGGTCTTCACGATCGCGTCGAGCTCGCCGGGAAGCGGCTGCGCGAGCAGCTTCTCGTACTCGGCCGCCAGCGGCTTGGCGATCTCCGACCACGACTGCGCCGTCGAGACGTCCACCCGCGGAAAAGCCTGGAGCGGGAGCGACGCGTTCCCCTCCTCGACGATCTTACGGTAGACCGGCTTGACGAGCGTGATCCTGAGCTTCGTCCCGCGCCCCGCCGACTCGTCGACCACCTCGAGGTGCCGTTCGGGATCGTTCACCACGTACCGCAGCGGCCGCTCCGAGACGAGCGTCACGGTGCCGGCGCGCTCGGGAGCCTGCGTGCCATAGATGAAACGCGCGGCGAACACGCCCTTGAGCACGGGCGTCGTCGTTTTCTGGACGTACTTGAGAAACGTTTTCGAGCCGACCTCGAGCGCGGGATAGGCGACGGTGATCTGATGCAGCTTCGTGAAGCCGGTCGAGCCGTTGGCGACGCTTTTGTCCTCGATGCGCTCGGGCGAGACGGCGATCGACTTGTAGCCGTTGATGGTCTTGGCTTCGAGCACCTTCACGCTCGCCTCGGCCGGATCGTAGAAAACCTGGTCGACCCCGCGGCGTTCCTTGCCCGACTCCTTGAGGATCGCGAACGTGCTCTCGGTCTCCGACTCGAAGGTGCCGTCGGCCTTCACCGTGAAGGTCGAGTTCTGGCTCGCGACGGCCCAGTCCGCCTCGTTCACGGTGGCCCAGCGCGCCTGGGCGCGCCCCGTCCCGAAGGCCGCGAAAAGCAGGGCAATGATCCCAAGGCGCGCGACGCGCGCGCGGGCGGAGCTCATGTCTATTTTATCGGCCGGTTAAAGGAAGGAGCTAAGCGCTTGGCACGACCGGCAGAATTTTCCCCGGCAATGATATCAACGACCTGGAGTAAAATCAGGGAAATGAAAGGGCTCTCGACCACGAAACCGCGGCTCAAGCCGCACCGCCTCTCGCGCGACGACCGCCGGATCATCGTCGAGGACGAAACCCGCCCGTCGCAGGTTTCCCTGCCGCTCGATGCCCTGGCGACGATCGAGCTGCTTCAGGGAGAGCTCACCGTGCGCGAAATCGTCGAAAAGCTCATGGCGGGCTCGGGGCGCGTGAGCTTTCGCAGCCTCTTCACGACGCTCGAGACGCTCGACGAGGCAGGCCTTCTCACCGAGCCGCTCGGCCTGCGCAAGACCGGAACGCGCGCCTCGGCGCCGTTCGAGCGCCCGGAGGCGTTCTTCATGCGGCCTTTGTTCGAGCTGACGCTCCTCAGGCGCCTCGAGCTCAGGCCGCTCGCGAACGTCTTCCTGCTCGCGGCCGTGGCGGCCGCGATCACGGCGGTCGCGGGCGATACCGTCTGGTACTGGCTCGAGCACTTCTCGACGCGCGGGTTCCTGATGCTTTCCGATGCCGCCGGGCGCGCGGGCTACGCGCGGGCGATCCCCGCGCTCGTGCTCCTGGCCTCGCTGCTGATGACGCTCAAGGGCCTGGGAAAGGCGCTGCTGCTGCTGCTCGCCACCGGCCAGCTCTACAACCTGCGCCTGCGCCTGCACGCCTTCGGCATCTCGCTCGGCGTCTCGGACGTC
>JACQAX010000374.1 GCA_016194795.1 Deltaproteobacteria bacterium
GAGCGGGCGAAAAGGCCGATACGAGTGCTGGATTTTCAGCAGCGCGGGCGAGTCACTTCTCGTTGGCGAAGCGAAGCGGCTCGCTGGCCGGGCGCTTCAGCAGCTGGCGGATGAGCGGCACCGTTCCCGTGCGCATCGCGACCATGTAGCAGATGTTGTCGACGCCGACTTTCCACGGCATGAGCTTCGTCTCGCCGATGCGCTCGCGGTAAGGCACGTGGTACTCGGCGAAGCGCTTGCCCAGGTTCATGTAGGCCTGGAGCTTGATCTCTTCCGAGAAGTTCCACGAGTCGCTGTGCAGCTCGAGCTTCGGCAGGCAGGTGCGGCGGAAAACCCACATCCCCGAGAGGATGTCGTCGAAGGCGTGCAGCCACATGAAGCTCGCGGCCTTGGTCATCATGTAGTTGCCGAAAAAGTTCACGGGCTCCATGCTCTTCTTGTCGAGGAGCGGAAGCCTCGAGCACGAGACGAAGTCGAGGTCGTTCTTCGCGATGTGCCCGGCGATCTGCTCGAGCAGCTCGATCGGATACGTGCCGTCGCCGTCGGCCGTGGCGATCAGGTCGCCCGTGCAGTTCTCGAAGCCGGTCTTGAAGGCCCGGCCGTAGCCGCGGCGGCGCTCGTTGATGACCTTCGCGCCGCACTCGGCGGCGATGTCGCGCGTGCCGTCCGAGCTGTTGCCGTCGACCACGACGACCTCGTCGACGAACTTGGGGATCAAGCCCATCGTCTTGCGGATACCCTTGGCTTCGTTGAGCGTCGGGATGACGACGCTGATTTTCAATCCGTTCAGCATTTTGAAAAGTCCTTTATGAAACTTTCGAATCTCTTGTAACGCTCGGGCGTGCCGATGTCGTAGCACGTTCCGGGCACGACGCCAAAGCCCACGCGCCTGGCGTCCATGGCGGGCTTGAGGAGCCCGTGGATCGAGCAGGGCACCGGGCCCTGGTAACGCGCCACCGCGCGATTCGTCACGTAGACCGCGCCTCCGTCAAAGTAGTGCCCGCCAGCCCTTTCCGCAACGACAAGTTCGCCTTCGACCACCAGATTGGGAGTTGCGTCAAAAAGCTGGTCTTTTTCGAGCACGCTGTAAATCGCCTCGTGCCTGGGATCGACCGCCGGCAATGGCTGCGGGAGCAGCGTATCGCCGTTGAGCACCCACGCGGCGTCGAGCTGGCATTTCTCGAAAATCATCCGCACCGCGCCGCCCGGACCGAGCGGAGTCGTTTCGCGCACGCTGGCGAAGGTCGCCCCGGGAAAACGGGCGTCCCAGTCATATGATTCCACCACCTCGGCGAGGTGGCCGGTCGAGAAGATGAAGTCGCGATAGCCCTGGCGCCGGTAAAAATCGACGAGCCAGTGGAGGAACGGCTTGCCGGCGACGAGCACCATGGGTTTCGGCCGCGTGGAATCGAGCGTGGCCAGCCGCGTGCCTTTGCCGCCCGCCAGAATCAGCAGCGCGGGCTTAGCGGGACCACTCATTATAATCCCGAATCGCCTTGAAGACCGAACCCGTGGAGTCGTGCGCGGGCTTCCAGCCGAGCTTCTGTATCCGGCTCACCTCGAGGGAGGTTTTCCGAACGTCGCCCACCCAGCCCGTCTGCTCCGTGCCGTACCTGATTTTCGCCTTGCCGCCCGTCACGACCTTGACGGTCTCTTCGGCGATCTCGCGGACTGAAGTTGTCCCCTCTGTGGATAAGTTCAGCACCTGGAAGCGTTCGGCGTGCGTGCGGCCCGCCGGGCTCTTTTCGAAGCCATGGAGGATGCCCGAGGTGAGGTCCTCGACGTCGACGTAGGTTTTGGTCTGGCCGCCGTTGCCGAGCACGACGAGCTCGGCCGGGTCTTTCCGCAGCCGCGCGGTGAAATCGTAGATCACCCCGTGGGTGAGGCGCCGGCCCACGACGTTGCCGAAACGGAAAACCCAGGCGCTGATGCCGTAGTTTTCGACGAAAGAGCTGATGAAGGCTTCGCTGGCGAGCTTGCCCGCGCCGTAAAGCGAAACCGGATGCATGTCGCCTGCGTTTTCCGGGGTCGGGAAGGCCGGGTTGGCGCCGTAGACGGCCGACGTCGACGCGAAGATGAAGTTCGGGATCTTGAGCTCGCGCGCGGCCATCAGCGTCTCGAAGGTCGTGGCCAGCGTGCGCTGGTGGTCCATCTCGGGATGGCGGTGGCCGAGCGAGATGTCCGAGTTCGCCGCGAGGTGCACGCACAGGTCGAACCTTGCGCCGCCGCCGAGCTTCTTGTGCCAGTCGCGCGCGCTCACGTCCCATTCTTCGAAGCGGAACGCGGGATGCGACGAGAACTCCTCCAGGTGTTTTCGAGTGCCGAGGGTGAGGTTGTCGACGCAAAGCACGTCGGCGCCGCGCGCGAGCAGCCGCGGGATGATCGAGCTGCCGACGAGGCCGGCGCCGCCCGTGACGAGCGCCTTCATCGCGAGACGTCCCGCTCTTTATTGAGAAACTGCGCCAGCGAGTGCATGAGCATCTGGTGCGCGTCCTCGGCCATCCCGTAGTTGTGCGCCGGCACGTAGAGCGAGACGTCGGCGCTCGCCGCGAGCTTGCCGCCGTTGAAGCCGGTCATGCCGATGACCTTCATCTTGCGCGCGCGCGCCGAATCGGCCGCCTTGATGATGTTGGCGCTGTTGCCCGACGACGAGATGAGGATCAGCACGTCTCCCGGCTCGCCCAGCATCTCGACCTGGCGGGCGATGGTGGCGTCGTACCCGAAATCGTTGCCGAGCGCGGTGAACAGCGCGGTGTTGGCGGTGAGCGAGTGGACTTTCAGCGCCGGCTGGCCCGGGACGTAGGTGCCCTTGAGCCAGTCGCAGCAGAGATGGTCGGAGATCGCGGCTGACCCGCCGTTGCCGGCGACGTAGATTCGCGCGCCGCTCTTGAGCGCGCCGCGCAGCACGTCGTAGGCCGCTTCGATCTGCTCGGGCGAGATCTTCGCGAGGGCCACGCCCAGCTCGCGCGCGTACGCGCTGAAATACTCGGCGGCCGAGCCGGCGTCGGGAATCTCGTTGTTGTCGCGGGGGTCCTGCGCTTTACCCATTAGGGGCATAATATAGAAGCGTGGATCCCATGTCGTCCACCTGAAAGTGCGCCTCGGCGTAGTTCTCGAGCGCGCGTCGCACGGCGGGTTTTCGGTCTTTCGGGCAGTAGAAAAGCAGGAAGCCGGTGCCGCCCGCGCCCAGCAGTTTTCCACCGAGCGCGCCGGCGTCGAGCCCCTTGGAGATCACCTGATCGATGTCGGAGGTGGTGATGCCCGAGGCCAGGTTCTTCTTGAGCTCCCAGCCCTCGTTCAGCAGCGCGCCCAGCTCGTCGAGCGGATGCTTGCCGGCGAGGATCTCGGCCGCGCGCAGCGCCTGCGCGCGCATCTTGTCGAGGTGCGCGCGGTTGGTCTCGACGTTCTCGGTCTGCGTCTTGAGAATCGCCGAGGCCGCGCGGTTGCCGCCGAGATAGAACATCAATAAATTATTCGAGAGCTTCTTGCGCGCGGCCTGCGACATCGGCAGCGGCTCGACGCTCACCTGCTCGTTCTTGAGGAAACGGAACAGGTTGATGCCGCCGAACGCCGCCGCGTACTGGTCCTGCTTTCCGATCGGCTCTTTGAGCACGTCGATCTCGACCCGGCTCGCCTCGCGCGCCAGCTCGTCCTTGCTCACGAGCTCGTTGCGGAACGCCGAAAGCGCGTGGAGCAGGCTGACCGTGAACGCCGAGCTCGAGCCCATGCCGGTGCCGGCCGGGATGTCGGCCATGACGTTGACGTCGATGCCGCCGCGAAGCTTCATCGAGCTCATCGCCTCGCGCACGATCGGGTGCTTGATGCTGGCCGCGTCCTGCGTCAGCTCGGTCTGCGAGTACGCGATGCGGAAGCGGTGGGGAAAGTAGGTCGCGAGGTCGTTGATCGTCACGTAAACGTACTTGTTGATCGCCATGCTGCAGACGGCGCCGAAGTCGTTCTTGTAGTAGTCGCGAATGTCGGTGCCGCCGCCTGCGAAGCTGATCCTGAGCGGCGATCTCACGATGATCATATGGGCTTTAACATTAGCCGCGATTGAGGTTAGATGCAATCTTATGAGGCCAAGCGATCTGAACTCGCCGCGCTCCGCGGCCGCCGTCATCGGCGTGGTGGCGCTTTTTTTTCTCGTGCTCACGCTTCCGCTCGCCACCGAGCGCGTGGCCGGCGGGCGAAGCTCCGAGCGCCAGGGCTATACGGCCGGCATCATCCGCATCTACTGCCAGGAGCCCGGCCACTCGGTGCTGGCCGGCCCGCAGATCCACTTCGGTCGCAACCCGTTCAACCTCGAGCTGACGATCTTCGAGAAGCTCCAGGGCCTCGCCGCGCGGGCGATCAGCCACGGCGAGTGCGACCTCGCGGTCGAGCGGGTGGGGAAGTACTTCAGCATCGCGATGTCGGCGCTCGGGATCGTGGCGGTGGCGGGCGTCGCGTGGCACCTCTGGGGGCCGCTCGCGGCGGCGCTCGCCGCGCTGCTGCTCGGCACCGACGAGCTCTGGCTCCGCTACTCGACGTACACTATGATCGAGAACCGCGTGCTCACGCTCGGCGTGCTCGCGATCCTGGCCTCGCTCAAGCGCCGTCCCGTGGCCGCCGGCCTGCTCTGGGCGCTTACCTTCATGCAGAAGCCGCAGATCTTCGTCTTTCTCACGGCGTTTTGGGGAATAACCGAGCTCCTGCGGGCCCGGTCGCTCGGCAAGCTCTTCGCCGAGAAGCGTTTCCGGGCGCTCTGCGGCGCTTACCTCGGCGCGGTCGTCGTGTCGCTGGCCTGGTTCAAATGGACCGCGGCGCTCGACGTGAAAAACGACCTGCCCTGGATCATCCACACCGGCCCGCGCATCTCGCGCTGGTACTTCGGGGACTGGGCCGAGCGCACGAGCCTCAAATACGCCAAGAATCTGCTGCTGGCGTGGTTTCGCGAAACGGGCCTGAGCGTCGCGCTGCCGATCGCGCTCGTCCTGTTCGCCGTGCGGCAGGCCCGGGCGGAACGCGCTGATCCGCGCGAGCTCCTCAAGCGCGCCCTTCCGATGCTCGCGGCGCTCTTCTTCTACACGTTCATCTTCTGGAACGTCTTCATCGTCCACGAGTACTACGCGCTGCCGATCAACATCGGCCGCTCGCTCGCGACGGGCGGCGTGCTCGCCCTCGTCCTGCTCGCGCTTCCGACGGCGCGGAAGCTCAGGCCCCTCGCCGCGATCATCGCGATCACCGTGGCGATCGTCGTCGCTCGTTTCGCCTTCGTCGGCGTGCGCGACTACGAGAATTTCGTGCTCCACCTCAACGATCCCGCGGCCTGGAACTACCAGGCCGACTGGAACCATCCCGTCTTCCCGAAAAAATACGGGTTTGCCGTGGTCGCCGTTCCCGGTACGGGACGCGACCTCCTCTTCCTTTACATGGCAAGCCAGCGCGGCTTCGTCTGGTGCTCGTCAAATCCGGTCTATGCGCCGCGCGCGTTCTGGAAGTCGCAGGGCGTCGAGTACGTCGCCTGGACCGACCACATGGATCCCGCCACCCATCGCATGGTCTATACCGTGCGTTCGATCGACGACGAGCTCGCCTATGCACGGGCCCGAGGCTGGTCGTCCGATATCAAGGACGTCTGGGCCGGCCGCTCGATGGCGGAATGGTCACGACTGGCCAGCGAAAACGGCCGCGATCCCTGCCTCAGATCCGAGGATCAGGACCCCCGCAAATGGGAGCAGCCGCGGAGCTGAGGTTGTGTCGCAAAGCGCTGATATCTTGCGTCAAAAGACTGTAAATGAAACGTTGCCCGCCTCTTGCTTTCGCTTCGGATAATCACTAGAGTTCTGCGTTACATGAGAGTCAAACGTCTAGAGATTCAGGGGTTCAAGTCCTTCAAGGACAAAACGGTCATCCATTTCGACGACGGCGTCACCGGCATCGTCGGACCGAACGGCTGCGGGAAGTCGAATATCGTCGACTCGTTTTTCTGGGTGATGGGCGAGCAGTCGAACAAGCACATGCGCGCCGACGGGTCGCTTGACCTCATCTTCAACGGCTCGGAAAAATACTCTCCGCTCGGCATGGCCGAAGTGACGATGGTGCTCGCCACCGGCGCCGATCCCACGCTGCTTGCCGAAGGCACGAGCGTTCGCGATCTTCCCGCGCACATGCGGTATGAAGAGATCTCGGTCACGCGCCGCCTGTACCGCAACAGCGAGAGCGAATACCTGATCAACGGCCAGAGCTGCCGCCTCAAGGACATCCACGAGCTCTTCATGGACACGGGCGCGGGCCCCAAGGCCTACTCGATCATCGAGCAGGGCCAGATCTCCAAGATCGTCCAGTCGAAGCCCGAAGACCGCCGCACGCTCATCGAAGAGGCCGCCGGCATCGTGAAGTTCAAGGCGCGCAAGAAAGAGTCGCTCCGCAAGATCGAGGCGACGCGCCAGAACCTGCTTCGCATCAACGACATCATCACCGAGATCGAGCGCCAGCTCGGCTTCCTCGAGCGCCAGGCCACCAAGGCGCGCCAGTACAGAAAATACAAGGAAGAGCTCGAAGGCAAGGAGATGCTCGTCTCCCGCAAGAAGCTCTTCAACTTGAAGAACCGCGCGGGTGAAGTCGCCACGCGTCTCCAGGAGCTCGAGATCTCCGAAGTCGAGAGCCGCAACACGCTCCAGACCGCCGAGCTCCGCATCGAGAATCTCAAGATCCAGATGACCGAGGCGCAGCGTCTCGCTGAAGACGCGCAGCTCGTGATCCAGACGCTCCAGCGCGAGATCTCGCAGGAAGACACGAAGGCCCAGCTCCACCGCCGCAATATCCAGGAGCTCGAGAACTCGAACACCACTCTCGAAGAAGAAAACGTCGACCTCGCCGACAATATCGCGCGCCTCGCCGCCGAGCAGACATCGCTCGACGAGCAGTCGCGCTCGCTCTCCGAGATGTTCCAGAACGCCGACCAGGTTCTGAAAGAACATCAGCTCCGTCTTGACGAAGCGAAGGCCAGGGCCGACGAGATGGGACGGGCGCTGGAGCAGGACAAGCGCGACCTCATGTCGAGCCTGAACCGCCAGACCGAGATCTCCAACCAGGTGCACGGCCTCGAAGCCCGCGTCGACCAGCTCTCGGTGCAGGTGAACAGCCTCGCCACCAAGATCACCGACAAGGAGCTCGACATCGAGATCCTGACCGAGAAGGCCACGACCGCCCGCGCCTCCTACGAGCAGTACTCGGGAGAAGCTTCGGTCGCCCGCGAGCGCAACGACATCCTCAAGGTGGAAACACAGACGCTCGACACGGAGCTCAAGCAGCTGCGTATCGACGACGCTTCGGCGCGCGAAGACCGCGCCAAGACCGAGTCGAAGGTGAAGGCGCTGCAGCAGCTCGTCGACAACCACGAGGGCTTCCGCGCCGACGTCCGCAACATCCTCAAGAACTCCGAGCTCTCGGCCGGCCTGCGCGGCGTGTTCGCCGACAAGCTCGAGGCCCACCCGGGCTACGAGTACGCGCTCGAAGGCGTGCTGCGCGAGTTCCTCGAAAACCTTTTCGTCGAAGGCACCGACAGCGCGAAGGCCCTGATCCACGCGTTGAAGGAGCAGAACATCGGTCGCGCGACCTTCTGGTCGCTCGACCTGCTCGAAGCCCGCGTGGCCGCGAAAGCCGCGGCCGGAAACACGTTCAGCGCCGCCGAGATCGTCGCGCTCGCGCCGACCGCGCGTCCGCTGAGCGAAGTCATCCGTCTCACGCACGAGAAGGCCGAGGCCGTTCTCTCGCTTTTCGACCGCCACTATGTCGTCGACACGCTCGACGACGCGCTCGACGCGTTCACCAAAACCGCGGCCCTGGGCCTGAGCTTCGTCACCCGCGAAGGCGATCTCGTCGATTCTTACGGCCGCGTCTGGGGCGGCAGCACCAAGTCGCTCGAAGGCGGCATCCTCGCCCGCAAGGCCGAGCTGCAGAAGCTCAGCGAGCACCTCGTCAACGTCAC
>JACQAX010000375.1 GCA_016194795.1 Deltaproteobacteria bacterium
CGATGGACGCCGCGTCGGTCTTCCACAAGTCGATCCGCATCGCGGCGCTTTTGCACGACATCGGAACGTTTCCCTTCTCGCACTCGATCGAGGGCTCGTACATCCGCTACGGCTACAAGCTGGAGAAGAAGGGAAAGCTCCCGGGCAAACAGCTTCCGAACAACCACGAGCACCTCGGCTCGTACATCGTCAAGAACAGCGACTTCGACGGCGGCCTGACGCGCATTCTCAAAAAAGACGGCTTCGACTTCGCCGCGCTCTCGAAGTACATCAAGGGCGACTCGCCCGACATGGTCGCCAACCAGATCCTGCATTCGGACCTCGACGCCGACCGCATGGACTATCTCATTCGCGACGCGCACCACACCGGCATCAAGTACGGCCACATCGACCGCGACTACATCCTTTACCACCTGGCCACCTTCAAATCGGCGAACGGGAAAGAGTGCCTGGGCATCAAGGAAAACGCGGTGCACGCCGTGGAGGACTTCCTCATCGCGCGCTTCGCCTGGTACTCGCAGGTCGTGCGCAACTCCAGCTCGGCGAAGTTCGACATCCTGGCGGCGCACATCGCCTACTTTCTTCTCGAGAACAAGCTCATTTACCAGTTTCACGAGCTGCTCGAGATGGCCGGCTCCGATCCGGAAAGGTTTTTCGGCTTCAACGACGTCTACTTCATGAGCCTCATCCAGGAGCTCTACTGGTCGAAGCGCATCCGCGACCCGATCGTCCACGAGCAGATGCGCATGCTCATCTATCGCATCGCGCCCCATACCGTGCGCCTGCCCGAGAGCTCGCACCGCATTCTCGTGGTCGACTCCAGCGGAAAGGTCAGCAAGAAAGAGGCGACGATCCGCAAGCTCGAGGAAAAGGTCGAGGAGATCCGGCACGTTTTCAAGAAGCACGGCAAAGGCACCGAATGGATCATCGCCGACGTGCCCGAGAAAGACGTCATCTTCACGAAAGACATCCAGACGCTCCTGCGCAAGCGCAGCCCCGACGGGTTATACAGCGACCGCGACCCGATCAAGGTCGTCGACAAGCATGGCAAGCCGTCGCTGCTCGTGGAACGCGAGAGCTCGCTTGTCGGCAAGCTGGCCAACTACGTCAACTTCATCCCGAACGTGTACGCCAACTCGGCGGCCATCGAGCTGCTGCGCGATCGCAAGATCATCCCCAGAAAGACGAGTGACTAGTACGCGCAGTTGGCGCGGCCCTGGTCGTTCGTCGTCAGCGCCTGTTTCACTTCGCCGGCGCCCGTCTGGTCGAAGAAAACCTGGGGGAACATCACCGTCGCGAGGAGCGGGTTGTTCGGGTCGGTCGCCGAATCAGGGCACGAGACGTTCGGGTTCGCCTGGTTCGGGCGTCCGAGCGCGCCGCACGAATGGTCGAGGCCGAGCAGGTGACCCAGCTCGTGGAGCGCGATGCTCTGGATGTCGGGAAAGCGCCCCGACGACTGCGCGAAGAAGTTCACGTAGTTGAACTCCATGATCGCGTTGAAGATCGTGGCGAGACCTCCGCTTTGGCTCGGGGTGAAGCAGGTCGTGGTGACGGCGATCGCCTGCGCGCTGTGGGTCCAGTTCGAGAAGCGCTTGTAGAGGACGGTGCCGTCCGAGAGCGTGCCGCCGTTGCATGCCGGGGCCGACTGCGCGTTGGTCGACTGGTTGCCGATGCCGTCCGCGCCGAGATCGAAGATGTTGAAGCCCTTGGAGGCCGTGAAAAACGTGTTCCACGTCTTGCCACCCGTCTGGATGGCGGTGACTTCACCCGGATCGAAGTCAGCCGCGTGTATCGAAACCTTGATCGGCGTCGTACCCCAGTGTCCCTGGATCGAGAACTGCTGCTCGGCCGGCAGGACGCAGTCTTTCACGACAGCCGAGCTCGAGTTGCTGCTGGACGCGGCTTTCTTTCCTTTCGCCCCGCAGGCCGTGACAAGCACGAGCACCGCGAGAGCGGTCGTGCTCCCAAAAAACAAATCTCGTTTCGTCGCCGGCAGGCGACCGATCTTGCGTAAAGACAATACTCCCCCTTAAACCCAAGGAATATTGTCCTTTATCCGACCATATTAATCAATTAATGTATCACTCTATTGATTTTAAAGGACTTTGCAATCCGTTGCTGGCGTAACTTTTCAAATTTCGGGGCGGCATGGCTCAGCGTCGAGGGGAGATCGAATCTCAGCAGCTGGGCGATTCTCAGGTGCCGGATCGTGCGCCTCTCGTCGAGCAGGGCGGCGACCGTGCGAGCGACGCGCGCCAGCTTGAGCTTGCCACGATCGCTGGCCGAGCAACTGAGCTGGCTCCAAAGCGAAGCCGGGTCGTCGCCGTCGGTGGCGCGCCCGGCACGCGAATGGAAATTCGCGAGACGCTCGCGCCACGTGCGGGCATCCAGCAACTCGTCGATCGATTGCCTCAGGTCGCCGGGAAGCTTCGTGACCGGCCCCTTGCGAGCTCGTCTGCCCATGAGCACGATCAGGTCGAGCCGATCGAGCATCGGCCCGGAGAGCTTCGCCTGGTAGCTCCGCAGCAGGGTATCCGAGCAACGACAGTCAGAGCCGATCCCCACCCACACCCCGCACGGACACAGGTTGGTGGTGGCGAGCAGCTGGAACTTCGCGGGAAGCACCGTACGGAACTTCGCGCGCTGCAGGCGCACCAGGCTCTCGTCGAGCGGCTGCCGGAACGCCTCGATGACGTCGCGCCGGAACTCGAGAAGCTCGTCGGCCACGAGCACTCCGAGGTGCGCGCGGGTAAGCTCGCCGGGAAGAACCTGGCCCGAGTTGAGAAGCGCTCCCTCGAGAGCGGCGCGCGAGATGCTGGCCTGCAGCCGAACCACCGGGCGGGGCGAAAGGGGCTCGCTTCGAGCGCTCTCGAAAAGCTCGCCGAACGAGCTGAGCAGCCCCGAACGCTCGGCGGCCTCGGGCTCGCCGAGCGGAAACGAGCCCTCGCAGATCGCGCGCACGAGCATGCTTTTTCCCACTCCCTGAGGGCCCGCGAAAAGCGCGTGGTGCCCCCCGGCGATCGCCACGAGCCCGGCCAAGGTTCCGAGCGGCTCGCCTTCGACGCGTGCCAGGAGCCTGAGGCTGGGCTCGGCCGCGCGCGCGCGGCCGGCCCGGTCTTCGAGCGATGAGCCGTCTTCGGCACCGGTCGACAGGCGTTGTCCCGCCTCGGTGAGCCGCCGAAACGCCTCCGCGAGCGAGGACACCGCGACCAGCTCGCAAACCGAGCCGATGTCCGGCATCGCCGCGCAGAGCTGACGAACGTCCCGCTCGTGCGCGACGAGCATCAGCGGCTCTCCGAACAAGCAGCGCGCCGACTCGGCCCTGCGTCGGATCCAATCGGCGATCGCCGGGAGCCAGCCGCACGCTCTCAGGCGCCCCGAGAGGGAGAGCTCGCCCAGCGCCAGCACGTTCGGTGGGCACGGCTCATCGGTGGCCGCGCCCAGCACTCCCAACGCCATCGCCAGCTCGTAATGACTTCCCCACTTGGGAAGATTCGCGGGAAGAAGGTTGATCGTGATCTTGCGCGCGGGCCACTCGAACCCCGAGTTGACGATCGCCGCGCGAATGCGCTCGCGGCTCTCCTGGGTGAGCGAGCTGGGCAACCCTACTAATGTAAAGGTGGGAAGCTGACAGGCGAGGTCGACC
>JACQAX010000376.1 GCA_016194795.1 Deltaproteobacteria bacterium
CCGAGACGCTCGCGGAGCTGCTGGAACTCGCGGCCTTCGATATCGACCAGGACGACGTTCTGCGGCGGGGCGTTGCGGCCGCTCAGGCCCAGGCGCAGGTCGTAAAGGCGGTTGTTGATCTCGGAAAGCGGTACGAACGAAATCAGGAGGCACAGGAAAATGCGCAGAATGAACGGCCTGGTCCTCATATGAGTGAGAAAAACTATACCCGAAACCGCCGACTTTACGTTATAGAATTAGAAAGGTAGCAACATCGCATGGCGACACACCTTCAGCACAAGCCGACCCAGATGCCAGGATTTTTTGGCCTTTCGGAGGAGTTCCTCAGCCGGAACACCTATCTCTCCGAGTGCCTGCGCAAGATCCGTCGCGGCTACTTCGCCGTTTTTCACGCGGACTACGTGAAAGCCAACATCCAGGAGCGTCAGGGCGAATGCCACCGCTGCGGCGCCTGCTGCAAGCTCGTTTACGACTGCCCGTTCCTGGGGCACGACGCGCACAGCTTGCCCTATTGCCGCATCTACGGCGACCTGCGTCCCGGGGCCTGCAAGAACTACCCCTTCGATCGCGTCGACGCCGAGATCGAGCAGTGCGGGTTCAAGTTCAAACAATGAGAGTTTTTCGCGGCTACGAGGAGATCAAAGAAGCGTTCCCGCGGCCGATCGTGACGATCGGCAATTACGACGGTCTTCATCTCGGCCACCGCCAGATCATCGAGTCGGTGATCGAGCGGGCGCGAAAGGTCAAAGGAACGTCGGTCGTCTACACCTTCCGCCCCCATCCGCACCTCGCCCTCACGCCGGATGAGGAGCTGCAGCTCATCAATACTTACGACGAGAAGCTCGCGCTGCTCGAGGGAATCGGGGTCGACGTCGTCATCGAGCAGCCGTTCAGCCGGGAGTTCTCGACGATCTCCCCCGAGAAGTTCTTCAGCGACGTGCTCGTCAAGCGGCTGTCGCCGCAAGCGGTGTTCGTCGGCTACGATTTCGGCTTCGGCCGCGACCGCTCGGGCACGCTCGAGATGCTCAAAGGCTATTGCGAGAAGGAGGGCGTCGAGCTCCACGTCGCCAAGCCGCTCAAGACCGCGGGCGAGACCTGCTCGAGCTCGCGCGTGCGCGAGTACATCAAGGCGGGCGAGGTGGGGAAGGCGAACCGGCTGCTCGGGCGCGAGTTTTTCTACCGCGGTCTCGTCGTGCGCGGCAACGGCCGCGGCCACAAGATCGGCTTCGCCACGGCCAACGTGAAAACGGAAAGCAAGCTGCGGGTGAAGGAAGGCGTCTACGCGACGTACGCCGTTTATCAGGGCAAGGTGTACGAAAGCGTGACGAACGTCGGTCGCCAGCCGACCTTCAACAGGGACGGGGACGCGCCGGTGGCCGTCGAAACGCACCTCCTGGACTTCGAGCGCGACATCTACGGCGAGGTGCTCGAGGTTCGGATGGTCGAGCGACTGCGGGCCGAGATCCGGTTCGACGGCGTCGACAGCCTCGTGAAGCAGATCCATGCCGACGTGGCGAAGGCTAGGGAGCTGCTATCAAAAAAGAAGTGATGCGGCTCGGGATCACCGGTTTTCCGCTGCTGTACACGAAGTCGCCGCGGCTGCACCGGGGATTTCTGCGCGCCGCCGCCCGCCAGGGCTCCTACGAGGTGCTGCCATTCGATCCGCTGGGCGGAAAGCCGGGATTTTTCCGTTTTCTCGACGGCCTGCGGGCGAAGGGGTACCGCGGCCTCAACGTCACGATCCCTCATAAGGAATGGGCGTACGAGTACGCGGTCTCGCGCGGCGGCCCGCCGACGCTGCGCTCGGGCTTCGAGCTCGTCGTCGTCGGCACGGGCGGGGCCGCGCGCGGGGCGCTCGCGGGCGCGCTCGCCGGGCATGGTCTCGGGGCCCGCGCGAAGAAGATCTCGATCTGGGGGCGCGACGCCGCCAAGGTGAAGCGGCTCGCGAAGCTCGTGCCGGCGTCCCGGCGCGCCGGCTCGCGAAGGTCGAACGGGCCCGTCGTCGTGGTCTGGTGCCTGGCGCCGCTCGACCCGCCGAGCGCGAGGCTGATCTGGAACGGGATCGCCGGCGCTCGCGAGGGCCGCGAGCTCTACCTCTACGACCTCAATTACGGCGACCGCTCCGACGCGACGAAGGATCTCTGCTCGCGCCGCCGTCGCCGCGCCGGCGGGGGCATGCTCGAGCGCCAGGCCGCGCATTCGTTCGCGCTCTGGGCAAAATAGTCCACGCGACGTTTTACGTCACCCGTCGCGTTGACAATAAATGTCACACGGCGCAAAATTATTCGTAAGCGCAAGATGCGTTTTTTCAATAATTCAGGGAAGAACCTCAATGTCTCGGGCGTTAGTCGACATCCTCGCGAAGGATAAGATCATCACTCCGCAGCAGCATCAGGAAGCGGTCGACGCGAACAAGGTTCGCGGCGAGAATTTCATCTCGTTCCTCATTAATAAGAAGTATTTGGCTGAAGCGAAGCTCCTCCAGTACCTGAGCCAGAAGTACGGGCTGCCAGCCATCAATCTAATGAAGTACGAGATCAACGCCGAAATCATCAAGCTCGTGCCGCCCGAGGTGGCGCGCAAAAGCCAGGTGATCCCGATCCAGAAGAACAAGGGCATCCTCGTCTGCGCGATCTGCGACCCGACGCAGCTCATGATGCTCGAAGACATCAAGTTCCGGACGAAGTCGAACGTCGAGGCCGTGCTCACGACCTTCGGCGCGATGGAAGCCGCGCTCAACAAGTACTACACCGCCGCCACGGCGATGAGCGAAGCCGTCCAGGTCTTCCAAAAGAGCTCCGACGGCAAGGAGTTCAGCGACGACATCAACAAGAACGTCGCCATCCAGATCGACGCCGGCGCCGCGACCGACAAGGACGCGCCCGTCATCTCGCTCGTCAACACGATTCTCGTCGAGTGCATCCGCCGCAACGCCTCCGACGTGCACGTCGAGTCGTACGAGCACACGTCGCGCGTGCGCATGCGCATCGACGGCGTCCTCCAGGAAATCATTCAGATCCCGCCCGAGATGAAGCGCCCGCTCATCGCGCGCATGAAGATCATGAGCAAGCTCGACATCTCCGAGTCGCGCCTGCCGCAGGACGGCCGCATCAAGATCAAGGTCGGCACCGGCGAGGTCGACTTCCGCGTGAGCACCATGCCCTGCCTGTTCGGCGAGAAGGCCGTGCTTCGTATGCTGGCGAAGGGCAACCTCAACCTGAATCTGAAGAAGCTCGGCTTCGAGGACCGGCAGCTCGAGGTGTTCAAGAAGGGGATCGCGGCGCCGAACGGGATGGTGCTCGTCACCGGCCCCACGGGCTCCGGCAAGACGACCACGCTCTACTCGGCGCTCGCCGAGGTCAACGTCGTCACCGACAACCTCTCCACCGCCGAGGACCCGGTCGAATACACCCTCGAGGGCATCAACCAGGTGCAGGTGCAGAAGGAGATCGGCCTGACGTTCGCGTCGGTGCTGCGCACCCTCCTCCGCCAGGACCCGGACACGATTCTCGTCGGCGAAATCCGCGACTACGAGACGGCCGAGGTCGCGGTGCAGGCCGCGCTCACGGGCCATCTCGTGCTCTCCACCCTCCAC
>JACQAX010000377.1 GCA_016194795.1 Deltaproteobacteria bacterium
CGGCTCCGATGGGATCGCTGTCCGGAAAGTAGGTGTAGCGAGTGGTGACGCCGTTAGGGTCGACCTCCGCGGTGAGCTGGCCGAGCTCGTTCCACTCGTAGCTCCGCTCGCGCGACTGAAGGACGCCTTTGGCGCCACCCTTCGAGACCGTCGGATAAACGGACTTCTGAAGGACCCCGCCCTTGTAGACGTGCCGCGTCTCCCGCCCCAACGCGTCCTTGTGTCGAATGAGAAGCTGCAACCCCGGCTCGTACTCGAAGCTTTCGTGGATTGACTGGATCGCGACCGGCTGAGGGTCAACCTTCGGATCGTAGACACCGACGGTTCGAGTCACAAGCTCCGAGCCTTTGCTGGGGAAAAGCCAGCGGTCCTTCAGATTTCCGCGGTCTCTCGGATCGTTCGCGTTTTCGTCGAAAGCGAGCTGCTCGGCGTTCCCGGCCGGAAAGTCGTGCCGGGTCATCTCGCCGTGCCTGTTGTAAAGATACGAGTGGGTGACGTCGCGTCCACGCACGTGGTTCACGGTACTCTTGAGAAACGGCGCGAAGCCCGGGCTCGAAGGCGCGAACTGCAGCTGGCGCGCCTGTTTCTTGCGGTCGTACCAGGTCAGCGACGTCCCCTGAGGAGAGAAAACGTACTTCCCTTTCCCGTGAGCCTGCTCGCTCACGTGCCCGTTCGCGTCGTACGTCATCGCGATGGTGCCATTTTTGGGATCCGTCCGGACGTGCAGCCGATGCTGATCTGGCGCCAGGTAGTACGAGTAACTGGTGGTTCGTCCCGCTGGAAATGGATTGTCCGGATTCGTGATGATCGGGCTCCGCACCGTAAGCAGGCTGCCGGCAACGCCGTTGGGGTCGTTGGCGCCGTACATCCCGAACTTCACGTCGCTGCCGGAATAGTCGCCGAGACCGGCGAGCCTGCGGGTAATGACATCATGGTGCAGAGCGAAGTTCCGCCCCATCATGTCCACGATCCGGAAAACTCCCCCGTGCGCGGCGTACGACTGCCGCATCCGGTTGCCGAAACGGTCTTCCATGGTGACGAGAACGTAGTACAAGCCTTCGAGCCCGCCGACCGGTGCGAAGGTCATGAACTGGCCGACCCGCGTGCGCAATCGAAAGAACCCAGCGGCATCTTCCTCGAGCTTTGCGTAGATTCCGTCGGGACTCTCCCAACCGCTGGCGCCGCGTACGAAATCAACGAGCATCGCCGCGTCGCTGAACATGCGGATCCGCTCTCTCGACTCCCGCCACAGGAAAACGTTCCACGACGGGCTCCAGCCGAATCCAAGCGAGCTTTCGTAGTCGTTCCCCGAACGATAGGTGCGTGAAAACTGCACGTCGTACTGGCGGCCCGGAACGGCGCGATCGGTCTCGACGAAGACGAGCTCACCGGTGCCGGGAACCACCGAGCCGCAAGCGCCGAGCCTCGGGACCGCCACGCGGTACGTCTCCTGGGGCATGGGCGCGCCGTTGACCACGTAACGCTTCGGCTTCGCGAACACGGGAACGGGATCAACGGGGTAAACAGCGCCGCCGACGACCATCTGTCCGACGGCACGGACGCGGATATAGCCCCCCCCGAGCGGGGCGTCCGCGGCGTCCCCCAGGACGACGACCTCCGTCGCCGGCGACGTCTGTCCGACGTTGCCCCGCGTGTTCACGTCCGACATCGTGTAAATGCCTTGGGCCGGGTTGGTCTCATTGGCGTCGAAGCTCAGAACATGGTCGGGGTTATCCGAAAAAAGACCGGTCGGATCCTGAAACCTCAATTGAAGCTGCAACTGGCCGCGGTGCTTCGGCGGGTACTCCTGTACCTCGACCGTGATCGTATCGCCGGTGTTGATCTGCCTGGCGACCTCCCATCCCGCGGGAGTCTTCCGCCTGATCGTCTGAGCCAGACTCCAGAACTCGAGACGGTTGAGCAGATGGATGGGCCGCAACAGATTGGGAATCGCGGTGGCCTCCCACTCGAGGCGACCGCCGCGCGGCACGGCGAGTCCGGTCGTTCCCGTCGGGAGCCCGGTCGGCGCAACGAGATCGGCCGGAAGCGTATAGAACAGATCGGATCGATAATAAGTCGCCGTCGTACCTGGAAGAGGGCTCATCGTGAGCTTGAGCGGCGTGCCAACGGCTCCGGTAGCCGGGTACGGAGCGAGCGCGCTTACCCGCGCGGAAAACGGAGGCGGGGGCGCGAGCGTCGCACCGAGCGAGCCCGCCCGAACGCAGAGGTATTGCAGAAATGGCGCGGGATGCTTCTGACCACCGCCGATCTCCCGTACCGACGTGACGAAGCTCGTTCCTCCCGCAAGGACGTTGGGGCGCGTCCCGACCTCGGCGAGAAAACGACGCTCGGTCGCCGCTTTCATCGCATTTTCCACGCGTATGGTGATGACCTGGACTCCGAGCGGCACCTTGATTTTCGCGCTGAAGCTCCCCTTCCACGCGAAGGGACGCCCGTAAGACTTCGTTTCGGCCGCCCCGGCCAATGGAACCGTCGCTCCATTCACCAGAACCTGGGTCGGCGCCGCGGCACTCGACAGGTCCGCGAAAAAATCCCGCACCCAGCCCCGAACTTCGACGATAGCGTCCGTACCGGCCGCCATGGTATTCCAGGTCGCGTCGACATTGGTGTCGATGTGCAGCTTCGGTGCGATGATCCGATCGCGTTGAAGCGCATCGCCGACCTGGATGAGCTGAAAAGACGTCATGGGACGGTCGGGCGTCCCAATCTCGTCCTTGCCGGGATAGTTCGGGTTGTCGACGAACGCCCGAAGGGTGTTGGCACCTGCGGAATGGATGAACGGCAGTGGTGGCGGCGCCACGGTCTGGCCGCCGTTGTCGTTGTCGAGATAGACGGTGTAGGCCGCCGTACGATACCGCGAATACTGAAGGGCGAATTGGACCCGAGACGCGGGCACTTTGATCTGGTGCCCTGCGAAGATCCAGCAATCGAGCGAGGTCCCGACGTCGTCGCTGAGCACCTCCACGAAGAACTGCGCGTCTTTCGGAATGCTCTCGGGGGTGCCGTCCGCCTTGAAGTACGTCACCGGGATGATCGACGAATCGAGGATGGGCACGAACTTGCCCGGCGCCGCCTCTCTCACGAAATAGATGCGCGGCTGCAGCGCCGCCAGGCGCAGCGTGAGGTTGGTCTGTCTCGAAACGACGCTCGTCACGCCATTGGGATCCGTAACCAGCACCTTCGCGACGGCGGTGATCTCGACGAGGTTGTCGCGATTCTTCGCGCTCGACTGAAACTCGACCTTGTACGTATACGGGCGAAGCTGGGTAAGGACTTCTTTGACCTCGTCGACCCAGCCCGCACCCGCCGGTGGCACGGGAGCTGGTCCGCCGGACGGCGGCGGCTTGGGCGTGACTCCTCCGACCGGAATCGATATCGGAGGGCGAATCGTGATCGGGGGATGAATCACGAACGGCGGGTGGGCGGTATACGAAGGGAATATCCCACTCGGAATCTGAATCTCGGTAACGCGGATTTTTCCCGGGATCATGTCTTTGCTGGCTGGAGACGGGTCGTCCACCGAGGAGTTGATGGGAGCCGCACGAACTTTGAAATCGAGATCCATCTCCACGATGGCCTCGTTGCCCGTGCCCTTGAAGAGGTCGATCTCCACAATGAACGGCTGGGCCACCTCTCGACTGGGCCCAAGATACCGGATCGCGTCGTTCTTGACCTGCCCGCTGATCCCGAAATGACCGTCTCGGTCCCCGGCCCGAGTTGCCTCGATGTAAGCAGGCAGCTGGCTTATCGATATCAAGCCGGTGTCGAGCGGCGACTTACCGACGCCTTTGATCTTCAGCGTCTCGGTATCCGGGAAGTCAGGCAGCCGCAGATCCAACTCGAACGCGCCGGGCTGTCTCGGATGGGCAATGGTCGTCGAGCCCCACCCTCCGGACGAATTCTCGGTTCCGTGCAGCTCGACGACGTTGGCGTTCGGCGTCTCGCAATGAATGAGGAGGTTAGGCTGAGCGACGTCGCTCGCCGACACTGCCTTCGTCCGCGCATCCGACACGCTGGGACGGACCGGCGGGGCCGCGCTCAAAAGCGGAAGCGAGCCCAGGTCGTTGGACGAGTCGGGGTTGTTCAAAGCCGGCGTACGGACGTTGATGTCGAAGGTCGCGCCGGCGACGTTCCGGTTGCGATACCCGCTGATCTGCACCCGAACGAGATCCTTGCGATTGCCGAGATTCAGCTCCGCCTTGAGCTTACCGTCGTCGCCCGTGGCGAGAATGCCGTAATGGCCCATGCCTTCGTACACGAAACCGCAGGCTCCGTTGACGACCTCCATCTCGAGCAGGAGGTTCGGGACCGGGGCACTATTGTAGGCCTTCTCTTTTGCCAACACGACGACGTCGACCTGCCGGCCGTTCGGACGGCGCGCGACCTGCTCGAGATCGGCTCCGACCGGGGCCAGCACCTCGAGCACCGTCGTATCGTAAGTCCCGACCACGTGCACGTCGTGGGACGCGTAAAGAGTCTCCACGACAAAGGTGTTCAGGCCCTCCTCCGGCCCTAGCACGAACTTGGGCGCCGTAACCTGCCCGGACGGATCCAGGGTCGTTTTGAAGAAGTTCGACTGTACTTCGACACCAGGCTGGCTGCCGGGAACAAGAAAAAAACCGCCGCCGCAGACGACGTGAAACTCGACGTCGCCGCTTCTCGATGCGCTCGGCCCTGCCGCCAGACCCTGCGAGTCTTTCGACTGGAATACGAATTCGCCCTTCGAAAGCACCACGCCGGGCGCAACGGGAATCGTCCACTGGCGAAGGGCGTCTACTGAGTACGGCACCTGCTCGCCCTCTCTACTTCTTATTCGGGTTGTAACACGTGATCGTGAGCCTCGGCAGCGCCTGCTTGATACCGGCGGTCACCGAAGCCTTGCCGGTCCAGCAGAAAAGCTCCTGGCCCTTTTCAGATGGAGCGCCCTTTTTGGGATTGATGACGATCGTGCGATCCTGGCATTGCGGCGCTTTGCAAATCGAGTAAGTGGGGGCCAGGGGGCCCGTCGTCGTCGGGCTCGGCGAAAAGTTCACCTTACCGTTCTTTCCGAACGTGATCTCAGGAGTACAGCCCTCTTTGTTGCTCGAGGCCGGATCTTCCACGCAGCTGATCTCCATCGAGCCCTTCCCGGAATACGACGTCTGGGCGCAGTCGAACGCCGGAGCAAGCGGGACGATGACGTTGTTGTATTTCACCGTGACGTCAGACGCCCCCGTCTCGTCGGTCGGAGGCGGCAGGCAAACGTAACCCGAGCCATGGTTCGGATGATCGCCACAAGTATTGGACTTCCCGCCCCGCTTGTAGGCCACGTCCAACGTGAACGCGATCGTCTTGTGTTCTCCGCACTTCATGCGAGGAAGAGGCGTAGGGTCCACCGTGAACTTCGTATTGGTCACGTCGCCGCCGTTGGCGAGTAACGGGAAAAACAAAACTGCCCCGAGGGTTATCGTCCGCAAGTTTTTCATATGTGATCAGTTTAGTTACCGCCCGGCCAGAATCAAGACATTCGATGGATGTCGACAGGCGGTCCGAACCGCCATACACTCTTCGAACAAACTCAATCCATCGAGAGGGATCGAAAATGGGGCCGGAAACCGGAAGTTCTATCGCTCGGCTGTTGCTGGTCTGCGCCTCTGCCTGGGGCTTATGCGGAAACGTCAAGCCGGCTTACGCGCATCCGCCTTTACTCGTGAAAATTCCCAGCATGAGCCCGAAAACTGACCCGAAAAACCCAATGGTGGTGAGTTGCGAGAAACAGGCGACGCTGAAGGTGACCGTGACCGCTGATCATGCCGCGGACAAAACGAACTGTGCTTGTCCGACTTGCAGCTCCAGCAAAGAAGGCATCAAAGAAACGGGGAGCGGCGCCGCGTACCTGAATTACATGTTTGGAGGAGGCGGAGCGCTAGCGCTCAAGACCCCTTTCGACTGCGGCGGCGACAAGGGGTACGTGGGCGTCGCCGACGTCACGATCAAGTGCGATAAAGACTGTAAGGCCTATGCCGAGTCGGACGGGTCGGCCCCCTTGGGCGCGAAAGGCACGGCGGGCGTGTCCTCCGACGTCAAGCTTCCTGTCGACTTTACAAACGACCTCTTCGTTTTCAACGTCACGGGAGTGGTGGTTGGGTGCGCTCACAATAGCTGTACGGTCAAAACAAAGAGCCAACACGCGAGTGTCGACTGCTATCCGCCGATTCCGGCGGCGCCGGTGAGCTCGCTGCGGGATACCAAGGCGTGGGTGAAGTGCGTGAAAGGCAAGTGACGAAACAGCGAGCAGGTCACTTCGGGCGTCTTCCGGCACACTACCGCAGCGGAGCTTTCGGAAAAGCACGCGCGAGCTCGGCGAGAACCGCCTCTCATCGCCGCCGTGCACGATCTGTGGACGGAAGGAAATGATGAGAGGTACGTTATTCAAAGGCCCGTCGGCGAAGGCCGGGACGGCCGAAGCGTCGATCCTCCCCCACCCGCATCGCCACACGTCCTCCCCATTGGCGTTGTGGTGTGCCCCCCACCCCAACAGCCAGTGGCCCAAAGCGTCTTCCCAGGCCCCGATCACTCCGTTAAGCTGAGCCCAATGAAAGCCAAACCCACCAACGAGCTCTTCCGAAGATTCGCCCATCGCACCGCCGAGCTGGTCGGAACCCCAGCCGCCTTCTCGACCGCACTGGCGATCATCGTCCTCTGGATCGCCACCGGCCCCCTCTTTCACTTCTCCGACACCTGGCAGCTGGTCATCAACACCGCCACCACCATCATCACCTTCCTCATGGTTTTCCTGATCCAGAACTCCCAAAACCGGGACGCGAAGGCCTTTCATCTCAAGCTCAACGAGCTCATCAAAGGCGTTCGAGGGGCCAGAACCGAAATGGTGGATCTCGAAGAGCTGACCGACGACGACCTCGAGCGGATGCACGAGGAGTTTCGCGTGCTGCACGAAAAGCTGGCGAAGAAAATCGCTACCCGAAAGGGGAAAGGCAAGCCATAGTCCTTCCGAAACGAATCGAGGACCTTTCCATGCGCGACGACTTCCATGCTCTTCCCGACAGTCTTCCGGTACCGAAAGACGACGGCGCCTGCTCGCACCTGGAAGCGACGCCGCTGCCGGACCTGGAGCTCCGCACGACGTCGGGCGCGCTGGTGAACCTCGCGCGGCTGACTCGAAAGCCCACCGTGCTTTTTTTCTATCCGCGCACCGGCCGCCCTGACGAAGCCGCCCCCGTCGGCTGGGACGAGATCCCCGGAGCGCGCGGCTGCACGCCGCAGTCGTGCGGTTACCGCGACCACCACTCCGAGTTCACGGCCCTGGGCATCCAGGTTTTCGGCGTGAGCACTCAAACCACCGAGTTCCAGCAAGAGCTGGCGCGAAGGCTCAGGCTCCCCTACGAGATCCTGAGCGACAGCGGGCTTGCGCTCACGGGCGCGCTGAAGCTTCCCACGTTCACCTTCAGCTCGATGACGCTGCTCAAGAGAGCCGCCTGGTTCTGCCAGGCCGGAAAAATCGTGAAGGTGTTCTACCCGGTTTTTCCGCCTGACGAGAACGCAGAAACGGTTTTGCGCTGGCTTCGGGCGAATCACCGCCCCGAGCAGCAGTCCATGAAGCTCGGATCGCAGTCCTGAGGCGCGACACAGTACTCGCACCGCGCCGCCGGCTCATAGGAGATGCAGACTCCACAAGACTCCGGATCGTTCGTGATCGCGCACGCGCCTTTGGTGCGCTGAGCTCTGGTGGAAACCACCTTGCTCTCGGGAGCGCGCATGATCGGCGAGCTCGGCTGGCACGTCCAGGTCGTGAAGCACGTGCCGAGCACGTTGGCGACCGAGGTGCCCCGCACCCAGCTTCCGGGCGACCAGCCGGCCCTGCGATGGCCGCCCACGCGATGGAGCGTGCCTGAGGCGCCGTAGCGTACGCCGTTCCACGAGCCGCTCCAGCGAAAGCTCATCGTATCGCCTTGAACGCTGATGTCGATGCTGCCGTTGATGCAGCCGCCCGACGTCGCCGTGGCCCGGCCGTAGCTGATGTATTCGCTGAAGCGGTAAGCCCCGCCGCTTCCGCCGCCCGAAAGCTCGCCACCGCAGCTCAGGGACGAATAGGCGCTCGTGCCCGAGCTGGAGGAGGTGAACGTGACCGTCGCCGGGTACTGCGGCTGGGTGCCGACCGGATACTGGTCGACCAGGCCGCTCCAGGTACCCACGATCGGGTCGGCGGCGCGCGCCTGGGAGCCGGCGGCGGCGAAGCCCGCGGCGAGAAGAGCGAAAACGAGAACTGCTTTCATACGAATACTCCTGATTTACGAGGTTACCGAAAATGACGGTAGCCATCGTTTAGCAGGAAGCGCGCCAGTCGATTTCAGGCTGCCGCGGCGAGGCAGCAGTCCTTTGGAGCGAACTCCGGGGCCACTTCGAGTGCGAAAGTTCGGGATTCCGGATCGGTGTCACATTCCGGCGATTTCGAGCGTATTATGGGCCAAGAGGCACGAGATGAAGCACCGGCTCCTTCCCTTCGCAACGACCTTGGCATTGCTGGCCCCGTCCCTGGCCCACGCCGCGAGCGCCGACTGCACCGACATGGAGGTCTGGGACGTCGGGATGGGGATGTGCATGCCGCTTCCCATGGCGGGAATGCCCATGCGGATGCTCATGGTCCACGGAAACGCTTTCGGCGCCTACATCTCCGAGCAGGGGCCGCGCGGCCGGGACGCGCTGGCCTCGTCGAACATGGTCATGGTCGACCTCGGGACTTCGCTCGGGGATCGGCACTACCTGAACCTGGACTACATGGCGACGGCCGAGCTGTGGACGGTCCCGGCCAGAGGCTACCCCGAGCTTCTGCAGATCGGCGAAAGCCAAGCCAACGGCCAGCCTTTCGTCGATGCCCAGCACCCGCACAACTCGCCGGTCATGGGCCTCACCCTGAGCGACACGATCAAGCTTGGCGCCGGTGCGACCGACCATCTGAAAATCTTCTTCGCCCCCCGGGGTGAGAGCACCGACGGACCGGTGGCGTTCATGCATCGCGCGACCGGCCTGGTGAATCCCGACGCCCCGCTCGGGCACCACATCGGCCAGGACGTGGGACACATCGCGAGCACCGTCATCGGCGGCTCGCTGAAGCTCGGCAACACGCGCTTCGAAGCCTCCACCTTCCACGGCGCCGAGCCCGAGCCGACGCACGTGGATCTGCCGGTCGGAGCTCCCGACTCCGCGGCGGCTCGCCTGATCGAGGAGCTCACGCCCGACCATAGCGCGATGGTTTCGATGGCCTACATCCACGCGCCGGAGCCCCACGACGCCGACGTGAGCTTCGAGCTTCGCGCCTCGGCGTCGGTCTACGACGCCTTTCACCTGCCTGGAGACTGGACGCTCCACAACACGCTCATCTACGGCGTGGTCACCCGTTACGACCATGCCTCGGCGTTGAGCTCGCTGCTTGACGAGTTTTGGCTGCACAAGGACCGTCTCAACGCCTGGGGGCGAGTCGAGGTGCTGCAGCGAACCGCCGCCGAGCTCCAGGTGCCGGCCGTCGCCGACCAGAACGCGGGACGCTGGGTCGCGGCGTTCACCTTGGGGTACACGCACACCGTCGCGCGGATCGACGGCGCCCAGCTCGGTATCGGCGGCTCGGTGACCGCGGACGTCCTGCCGAGCGTCTTTTCCGCCGCGTATGGCGGAGCCAATCCGTGGACCGGCAAGCTCTTCATCCAGCTCGGCGGGATGAAGATGTGGGACCTCTGAAGACCGTCACGCGAGCTCGAAAAGCCGCGCCAGGGCGGCAAGGCACTCGCTCTCGACCTTGCCGGGGCTTGCCCGCTGCATCCGTAGCAACGCATCGAGCGGCGACAGCACCGACGAGCGCGGTTTGCGGACGGCGAGCGAGCAGAGCAGCTCGGCGACCGCGACGACCTTCGACATCGGCGCCGTGAGCTCGGCGGGCGTCGTCTTCGCGCGCGGCTTGCGAAGCAGCCCCGGCGCCTCGTCGGGCCCGACGTTTCGCATGAGCCCCGCGATCGCGACGCCGTACACGCCGGCCAGCGGCATCCAGCCCAGCGCGCGGGCGATCAAGGCCGCGTGCAGGCTCACCGCGACGGCGTGGATGTAGCGCAGATTCGGCTGGCGGGCGAGAGCCGCGAGCTGCTCGAAGACGTCCTGGTCGTCGGCGAGCAGCGAGATCGCCGTTTCGACCACGTTTTTCGCGGCGCCGAACGCGCGCTCGTCCACGCCCTGCAGCCGGGCGTGCCGAAGCAGCAGCTCGCTCGTATGGCGGAGAAACCCGTCCTTGGCCTCGCAAGCCACGGGCTGATCGACTCGAAGCCCGAGACAGTCGCGGAACTCGTCCCTTCGCATATAAAGGTGGGTCACGCCTTTCGCCTTGAGCACCCAGACGCGCTCGACCGGAAGCTGCTCGCCCTTGCCGGCGATCTTCACGTATCTGGCCTCCGAAACACGGACGTGGAGATCGCCCCCCGCCTCTCCGCCGGACGCGAAAGCGTCGACGTCGAGCTTGCAGAAAAACGTCTCGGCGTCGATGCCGGGCGGCAGCCCACCGGTGCTCGCCTGCAGGAGCCGCTCGACCAGGCTGATGACGTCGTCCTTGTGCAGCGGCTTCATGAGAAAACCGCTCGGCTTGAGCGCCCTGAGATCGGCCGAGTCGGCATACTCGCGGAAGCCGGTCATCATGATGACCGGCAGGTTCGGAACGGTGTGCTTGATGTGCCGAAGCAGCTCGACGCCGCTCATCTCGGGCATGTTGATGTCGGTGATCACGCAGTCGGCCTGACCGGCGACGACCAGCTCGCGGGCCTCCAGCGCGCTCTCGACGGCGATGACGCGAAAAGCGGGGCACTGCCCCAGAGTCGCCTGCAGAGCCCCGCGCAAGACGTCGTCATCCTCGACGACCAGCACGCTTTTCTTTCTCGGATGAGCGGAAGATCCCATAAGCGCCTCCACTCCAGCCACACTGATCCCTGAGCCCGATGCTAGCAGAACAGTGTTAGAGGCTTATGGTGCCGGATTTCCCGCACCTTACTGGGCGGAATATCCCGAGACGTCTTCGCGCACGACCGGCGGGCGGGCGTCGCCGGGGGCGACGCCGAGCGAGCGGCGGCGGCCGCCTTGAGCCCGCCGCGGCTCTTGACGTGGACGTCGTCGAAGCTCAGGTTGCGCGGCCGGTACGCACGACCGTCGAGCAGCGTGCCCGAGATGGCCGAGCCCCAGGTGTGCCGGGTCTCGCCGCGCACGTTGGCAAACGAGACGTTCTGGATCGAGCCCAGACGGGCCGGTTTTCCGCGGCGGCCGAGCAGGACGAAAACCGCCGTGCCCGCGTCGCGAAAACGGATGTTCTCGAAACGGACGTCGTCGATGTCGGCGCCGTCGACCGACTCGACGGCCATCGCGGCCTTGTCGGCGCCGTCGATGACGATGTTCTCGAAAAGGATCTTCTTGAACGAGCCCGTGCTGGCGGTGCCGAGCTTGAGCGCGTTGGCGACGCTCGAGCGGAGCACGTGGCAGTCGCGCACGGTCACGTCGAAGACGCCCTTGGCGCTCCCGCTCTTGAGGCAGATCGAGTCGTCCTCGGAGTAGACGCGGCAGTTTTCGATGAGCACGTGGTGGCAGTCGACGATGTCGATGCCGTCGCGGGTGGGCCCGAAGGGCGAGCGCACGTCGAGGCGGCTGATGAGCACGTGATCGCTTTCCATGGCCACGACGCCCCACATCCCGGCGTCTTTGACGCTGAGATTCCGGATCGTGACGCCGTCGGAAAGCGTGACGAAGACCGCCATGGGCCGCGTGCGCTCTTTGCCCTTCCAGTGCGGGTTGTCGCCGCTGCCGTCGATCGTCCCGCCGCCCTCGATCGAGAGCTGCTGCGCC
>JACQAX010000024.1 GCA_016194795.1 Deltaproteobacteria bacterium
AGGTACTCGCCGAAAAGGCTCGAGATCGCCGCGAGGCCCGGCTCCTGCTCGGCCATCTTGCGGGGAAAGACGTGCTTCAGGTCGGAGATCGCGTCGAGGTTATTCTGGATCTCTTCCTGGTTCTTGGGGTCGGCGAACGCCTTGGGGTCGGCCGCGTAGATCTGGAGGTTGACGAGAGCGTCGAAGTTCTTCTTCATCGTCGCCTTCACGTCGACGCTTTCGGCCGCGGGGGCCGCGCTCGACGCGAGCAGCAGGATGAGGATCGCCGAATGCTTAATCATGGGTCTCCTTTTTTTCGGTGGCCTGGCGCACGAGCTCGCTGAGCTCGGAGAGCTGGAAGGGCTTCGACAGGTAGGCGAACGCGCCGAGCGACTTCGCCTCGCGCTCGATCTTGCCCGTGCCGAACGCCGTGATGAGGATGAGGGGCACGGTCGAGCCCATCTTTTTGAGCATCGAGAGAAAGCTCAGCCCGCTGATCCGGGGCATGTTCAGGTCGCAGATGATCGCGTCGTAATCCTTCTCGGCGACGGCGACCGTTTTCAGGGCCCCGACGGCGTCCGAGAACCCGGAAACCGTGTAGCCGAGGCTGCCGAACACCTCGGAGAGCAGCAGGCGCATGCCCTGGTCATCGTCGATGACGATGAGGTTTTTCCTGGTGGCTCCCCCAAGGGACAGTTTGTCGCGCCCTGGGTCCTTTTGGCCTGCTTTCTTGTCGTTTTTCATCGTCGAGGCTTCCATGGGGATAGATAAAGCACGATCCATACCAGCCTCCGGGCCCTCAGGCGGCCGCGGTCTTGTAGTGCTGGCGAAGCGTTTCGCCCAGGATGCGGAGAGCGTCGTTGTCGGTGAGGATGCCGACGATCTTGCCGTTCTCCTGTTGAACGATCGCGCAGCCGTATTTGTGCTCGGCCATCTCGAGCACGACGTCGTCGAGCGACGCCTCGAGCTTGACGACGTAAGGATCGGGGGTCATCACGTCGTCGACGTTCAGCTCGCCCGGCCCTTGGAACGAGCGGGCCAGGGCGATGTCGCGATCGGAGATCACGCCGACGAGCTGCCCGCCCTTTTGCACGGGAAGGTGGCGGATGCGGAACTCGCGCATCAGCTCGATCGCCTTTTTGACCGAGATGTCGGCGCCGATCGTGTGGGGCAGGGCCGTCATGAACTTGTTCACCTTGGGCATCGTCTTCATAAAATTTCTCCTTGCCGATCGGTAGTGCAGCGCACGTGCCAAGCCTTTTTTACGCTCGCTCCCGCACCGAGAGGGCGTTGCGCGAGACAAATTTTCCCGCGCAAGGCCGCATCTGTCTCACTCGCTGTCGCGGTCGCCGGAGTCGCGCAGCTCGACGCTCTGGAACTGCGCGGGGATCTGCACGTCCCACCCGAGCGCGTCCTGGATGCGCACGCGAAGCGCGTCGGAGGCCGGCGGCTCGCCGTGCACGATGAAGGTCTGGCGCGGCGCCGTGCGAAACCCCTTGAGCCACGCGATCGTCTCGGCCTGGTCGGCGTGCGCCGAAAGCGACGAAATCTCCTCGATGCGCGCCTTGACCGGCACGTAGTGCCCGAACATCTTGAGCTCGGGGATTCCGTCGCGTAGCAGCCGCCCGCGCGTGCCGGCGGCCTGGAAGCCGGCGAGCACCACGGTGTTGCGCTCGTCGGGCAGGCGCCGCTCGAGATGGTGGAGCACGCGCCCGCCCGTCAGCATCCCGCTGCCGGCGATGACGATCGCGCTCGTCGTGCTGCGCGAGAGCTCTTCTGACTGCTGGTGCTTCTGCACCATGATGACCTTGTCACAGAGCTCTTTGACCTCTTTCGGCTTGAGCTTGTGCCATTGAGGGTTGTCGAGCAGCACCTCGGTGGCGTGGATCCCCATCGGGCTGTCGAGAAAGACGGGGATGTCGGGAATGCCCTTCTGCTGCTTGAGCCGGCTGATGAGGTAAAGGATGTCCTGCACGCGCCCGACGGCGAAGCACGGGATGATGACGTGCCCGCCGCGATCGATCGTGTCGTTGATGATGCGCCTCAGGCGGTGCAGCGGCGCTTCGGTCGGATGGATGCGGTCGCCGTAGGTCGATTCGACCACCAGGTAGTCGGCCCCGGTCACGCGCGACGGCGGCGGCAGCATGAGCGGCGAGCGGCGCCCGAGGTCGCCGCTGAAGACGACGCGCATCCCGCGGAACTTGAGCTCGACGAACGCCGAGCCGAGGATGTGGCCGCTTGGCGTGTAGCGGAACTTGACACGCTCGGTGACCTTGATCCACTTGCCCACGTCGTCGGTCACGAAAAGCTTGAGGGCGGCCTGCACGTCCTTGGTCGTATAAAGCGGCTCGGCCGGGACGTGCTTGGAGTACCCCATCTTGTTGGCGTAGTCGGCGTCCTCTTCCTGGATCTTGGCGCTGTCGAGCAGGATGATCTTGGCGAGCTCGCGCGTCGGACGGGTGGCGTGGATCTTTCCCTTGAAGCCGTTGCGCACGAGCAGCGGAAGATAGCCGGTGTGGTCGAGGTGGGCGTGCGTAAGCACCACCGCGTCGATCGAGGCGGGATCGACCGGGAGCTTTTCGCGATTCTGAAGGCGCAGGTCCTTGAGCCCCTGGAACAGGCCGCAGTCGATCAGGACGCGCTCGGCGTCCGGCCCCGAGTCGGTCTCAAACAGGAACTTCGAGCCGGTTACGGTTCCCGCGCCACCCAGAAATTTCAATGACGTCGGCATGCGATACTCCTTGGGGCTCTTCGGCGATCCGCTGACAGGCGGATTTCGGCAGGCGAAGCTGCAGCAGGCCTTCGGCGTACCAGGCCTCGATCGGCTGGGATTTGGCGCGCACGCTCACCGAGAACGCGGGCTGGCACTCGCCCGAGATGCAAAGGTGGCTTCCGAGAAAGTCGAAGCTGATCTCGTCGCTCGCGGCGCGCCCCGGCGGCTTGAAAGACACGACGTAGTCGGTGTCGGTTTCGCGGATGTCGCAGATCGCGTATACGAGGCGCTGGTTCCCGTCCTGAAAAACCGAGTCGCTCGTTCCTTCCACTGAAGACAAAAGCTGCTGGTCATAGTCCATCATCCTGATCTCCATGCCCTTAAAAGAGTGCAACCCTCGGGCCAGCCACCTGCCCGGCGGAAACCCCGCGCGCGGCGCTCCGGGCGAGACAATACGACTCGTCGAACGCCCCAACTGTCCCAACCGCGCGGCGCGAACAGTGGAAAACCGCCGGCACGCAATTTGTAACGCCCTCTCTCATGAGAATAGCCATTTTCAGCACGCACAAGTTCGAGCGCGAGTTTTTCCAGCACGCGAACCTCGAGTTCAAACACACCCTGGATTTCTTCGACGCGCGCCTGACCGAGCAGACCACGTCCCTGGCGGCGGGCTACGGCGCGGTCTGCGCCTTCGTGAGCGATCAGCTGGACGAGAAAGTGATCGAGCGCCTCAAGTCGCAGGGCACGCGCCTCGTCGCGCTGCGCTCGGCGGGCTTCAACCACGTGGATCTCGAGACCGCGGCGCGCTTCGAGCTGCCCGTCGTGCGCGTGCCCGAGTACTCGCCGTACGCGGTGGCCGAGCACGCCGTCTGCCTCATCCTCGCGCTCAACCGCAAGATCCACCGCGCCTACAACCGCGTGCGCGAGTCGAACTTCAACCTCGACGGCCTGGTCGGCTTCGACCTGCACGGCAAAACCGTGGGCGTGATCGGCACCGGCAGGATCGGCGCGGCCTTCGCGCGCATCATGCGCGGCTTCGGGTGCCGCGTGCTGGCCTACGACCCCACGCCGAACGACGAGCTCTGCAACACTTACGGCGTGCAGTACGTCGAGCTCGACAAGATCTATTCCAGCTCCGACGTCATCTCGCTCCACGTCCCGCTCACGCCCAAAACCCGGCACCTCATCGACGACTCCGTTTTCATGCGCATGAAACGAGGGGCGATGCTCATCAACACGGGACGCGGCGCGCTCGTCGACGCGCAGGCTCTCATCACCGCCCTGAAGTGCGGCACGCTCGGTGCCGCCGGCCTCGACGTTTACGAGGAAGAGGAGGGCGTGTTCTTCGAGGATCTTTCCGACACGGGCCTCAAAGACGACACGCTGGCGCGGCTTCTCACTTTTCCCAACGTGCTCATCACCTCGCATCAGGCGTTTCTCACGGCCGAGGCGCTTTCGAACATCGCCGCCACGACCCTGCGGAACGTGGCTGACTTCGAGGCCGGAAGACCCCTCGTCAACGAAGTGCGTGCCGAACCGAAAGGCGCCAAACGTGCCTGAGCCGAGCAAGAAGATTCTCGTCGTCTACGGAACGACCGAGGGCCAGACCGCGAAGATCGCCGAGACGATCGGCGTGACGCTGACGAAACGGGGCCACCGCGCCTCGGTGTTTCCGGTCGAGCATGCGCCGACCGGGGCGGAGCTCGGCGCCTACGACGGCATTATCGTCGGCTCGCCGGTTCACGTCGGTCAGCTCAGCGACGCCGTTCGCGCGTGGGTCCCGCACAACGCCTCGGCGCTGCAAGGCAAGCCTTCGGCCTTTTTCTCGGTCTGTCTGGGAGTGCTCGAGAAAAGCGAGAAGACGCAGGCCGCGGAACGCCGGATCGTCGACGACTTTCTGCGCGAAACCGGCTGGAATCCGACGGTCGGAACGATCTTCGCCGGGGCTCTTCGCTACTCGCGATACGGCTGGCTCAAAAAACAGCTTCTTCGCCACATCGCCGGCAAGGCCGGCGGCGGCACCGACACGAGCCGCGACTACGAGTACACGAACTGGGCCGAGGTCGCCTCGTTCGCCGAACGATTCGCCGTGGGCTGCTGAAAACCCGCCTGGCACGGTCCGTGCTCTATATACGGGAAAGCATCAAGATTCCCCACAGATAGGGGGTTTGATGTGGAAATAATGTCCCATTTGAGGGACATTTTGTCTCACTAGGAGCAGGCCGTGTCGAAAGAAACGCAGAAAGATTCCAAGGGCCACATCGTCATCATCGACGACAACGTCGAGATGCAACATCTCTTGAGGGATTTTTTCACGACGGAA
>JACQAX010000025.1 GCA_016194795.1 Deltaproteobacteria bacterium
TTTCCCGGCTTTGCGCGCAAGGCAAGCGCGGTGAGGTCCATGCTCACGCGTCCAAGCACCCGAACCCCACGGCCCCCGATGCGCACCGTCGCGTTGGAGAGGCGTCTCATCAGCCCGTCTCCGTAGCCGATCGCGAGAATGCACTGCGGCCCGCGCGCGGCCGCGCGGTAGGTCCCGCCGTACCCCACGCTATCGCCGACCTCGAGCATGCGTGACGAGACCACTCGCGCGCTTAGCCGAAGCGCCGGCTTCAGGCGCGCGGTCGCGACGTCCGAATAGCCGTACAGCCCGATTCCCGGGCGGATCACGTCGCAGAAATCGCTCAGGCCCAGCCGCCGCGCGCTCAGGCTCGCCGAGGTGTTGCTGCAATGGATATGCGAAACGTCTTCATGAAAGAGCGCAGCGATCGCGCGAAAGATCTCGACCTGGGCGCGCGTGATCGGCCGAGACGGCTCGTCGGCGCAGGCGAAGTGGGTGCAGATCCCCTCGGGCGCCAGCCCGGCCGCCTCGAGCAGGCGTTTCGCCTTGAGCGCGTCGGTGGCCTCGATGCCCAGGCGGTTCATCCCGGTGTTGAACTTCAGGTGAAACGCGCGAGGCGCGGCGCGCGGGCGCGCGAGCAGCCGCCTGAGATCGTCGAGCGTATGGATGACCGGCGTGAGGTTCGCGCGCCGCGCGCGCGCGGCGACCGCGTCGTCCCACGGGCTCGTGTCCGAAAAAACCCAGATCGGCTTGCGCGCCCCGCCCGCGCGCAGCCGCTCACCCTCGGCAAGCGCGGCGACGCCGAGCGCGAGCGCGGCGCGCTTCTTTTCGAGGGCGCGCCCCACCTCGAGCAGCCCGTGCCCGTACGCGTTGCACTTCACCATCGGCACCGCGCCCTGGAACAGCGGCATCTCGGCCTGCGCGCGCGCGCGAATGGCCTCGAAGTTCGCGCCGATCGCCGCCAGGCTCACGCGCGCGACGACGCGCTCACGCACGACGCTCATGCGTCCCCCCCGCGCACCCGCGAGATCATCGCGAACACCTGCGCGATCTGCGGCAGCGGCTCCAGCCTCGCCGCCTGCTCCGCGCCGGCCGCGAGCACCAGCAGCCCCAAAAGCTCCGCGCCGAACACCACGGGCTGCACGACGAGATCCCCGCGCCCGAGCTGGGCCGTGAGCTTCTTCAGAAGCTCGGCGTCGTGCGCCAGGCCTGACGGGTCGGCCACCGGGCCCAACCCGAGCTGAAATCCCGCGGCCGGATCGCCGCCCCAGTTCACGCGCGCGCGCGAGTGCAGCTTCTGGCCCGACTTGTCGAAAGCCAGCCACGCCACCGGCACCTCGAGCGCGCCGAGATAGTTGACGGTGAACTCGGCCAGGTCCTGCGCCGCCGGCAGCTCGCCCGCATGGCGCTGGTAGCCCGCCGAGAACGCGTGCGCCGCCTGCATCTCGAGCACCGTTCCCTCGAGCTCCTTGAGCTCGTGGCGCAGCTTGGTGAACTCGCCGAGCTCCACCCCGAGCCCGTCGGTGCTCGGCATCGGCTCGGTGGGCGCGACGTCGCGCGCGACCGGTCCGCGCCCCATCACCGCGCGCGACATCAGTATCGAGACGAAAAGCATGGCGACGAAAAGCGCCAGCCCCACCATCCCCAGCTGCTCGTACGGAACCGCCGTCACCCAGGGCGTGACCTCGACAGCCTCGACGACGAAAATGAGCCCGGCCTGATCGATCTTCTTCACCGCCGCCGAGACGCTGTTGTCGACGAGGTTGTTGTAATGAACGACGCCGTTCGGCGGCGGATCGCGCAGCAGCGGATAGAACGAGTAGTCCTTGAAGCTCTGCGACTCGTTCTGGAGCTGGGAATGGCAGACGGCCACTCCGCGATCGTTGAGCACGTACGCGTTGACGGGCATGAGCCCGAGCGGCTCGGAGAAGCTCTTGCAAAAAGGAAAAACGTACGACGGGCGAAAGATCCCCACGATCGCGAACGGCTTGCCGGCGTCGTCGGCCGTCGTGAACGCGACGGCGTACGCGTCGCTCGCCTGCCCCGCGCCCGCGCCGGCGGCGCCCCCGGCCCACGGCGCTCCGAGCGCCCGCGGCTCGAGCCCCAGGCGCTTGACCCCGAAGCCCGGAGCCTTCACGACCTCCATCGTCTCCTTGAAGCTCGCCGCGACGTCCTCGGGGCGCGCGCCCTGCTTGCGGGCCGTTTCGCGCAGGTAGTACTTCTGCACCTCCCACTCGCCCGTCTCGCCGCGCACGAGGATGCCATAGGCGGCGAGATGGTCGCGGCGGTAGAAGATGAGCCGCTCGCGCTCGGCCTCGCTCAGCACGCGCGCGAGGTTCGACTGCTCGCCGTAAAGGTGAAACAGCTCCTCGCGCAGCTCGTTCAGCCGGTAGTTGAACGTCTCGGTCATGCGCTTGAGCTCGAAGCGGGCGACCTCGGCGGCGCGCGCGCGCCCCTCGGCCTTGGTGTAGCGCTCGTGCAGCACGACGAGCGCGCCGGCGCCGGCGATGAAGAGCACGATGTTCACGATCTGGAGCAACAAAAACCGCCCCATCCCCGTGCGCTTTTTGTAGAGTGCTTCCGCTTCTCGCTTCGGCTCTGCCATTATGCTAGAGGATACCCCAACGATATGATGTTGGAATCGGATTTTCTCGTTTTGGGGTCAGGCATCGCGGGACTCACCTTCGCGCTCAAGGCCGCCAAGCTCGGCCGAGTGACGATCGTCACGAAGGCGACGCGCGACGAGGGCGCCACGCGCTACGCGCAGGGCGGTATCGCGTCGGTGTTCGGCGAGGACGATTCGTTCGACAGCCACATCAAGGACACGCTCGACGCGGGCTCCGGGGGCAGGCGATCGAGGAGACGCTCCTGAACGCGGTGGCGGCCAACCCCAACATCACGGTCCTCGAGCACCACATCGCCATCGACCTCATCACCAACGTCACCTGCGCCCGGCTCAAGCGCCCGGACGCGCGCCACCAGCCCGACAAGCGCCGCGCGCTCGGCGCGTACGTCCTCGACACGAAAAAAAACGAGATCCACACGGCGAGCGCCCCGGTGACGGTCCTGGCGACCGGCGGCGCGGGAAAAGTCTATCTCTACACGTCCAACCCGAGCACGGCCACCGGTGACGGCATCGCCATCGCCTATCGCGCGGGCGCGCGCGTCGCGAACCTCGAGTTCATGCAGTTCCACCCGACGTGCCTCTACCACCCTCTCGCCGGCTCGTTTCTCATCTCCGAGGCTCTGCGCGGCGAGGGCGGCGAGCTCGTCAACGAAGCGGGCCAAGCCTTCATGAAGAAGTACCACCCGATGGGCAGCCTCGCCCCCCGCGACGTCGTCGCGCGCGCGATCGACTCCGAGCTGAAGCGCTCGGGCTCCCGGTGCGTCTACCTCGACATGACGATGCATCCCGCCGACTTTCTCACCGAGCGTTTCCCGAACATCCACGAGCAGTGCCTGCGCTTCGGCATCGACATGACCAAACAGCCGATCCCCGTCGTGCCCGCCGCGCATTACACCTGCGGCGGCGTGCTCGCCGACGAGTGGGGCGAGAGCTCGATCGAGAATCTCTTCGCCATCGGCGAGACCGCGTGCACGGGCCTCCATGGCGCCAACCGCCTGGCCTCGAACTCGCTGCTCGAGGGCGTCGTCTTCGCCGATCGCGCGATCCGCAAGATCAAGGAACGCATCGGCCAGCATCGCCTGAAGCAGCCGCACGACATGCCCGAGCCGCTGCCGGGCTGGGACTCGGGGTCGGCCGTTCCGATGGAAGAGCGCATCAACATCGACCACACCTGGCGCGAGCTGCGCACGGTGATGTGGAACTACGTCGGCATCGTGCGCACCGACCGTCGGCTCGAGAAAGCCAAGGCCCGCCTCGACATCATCCGCCACGAGGTGCGCGAGTACTACTGGACGTACCTGCTCACCGCCGACCTGATCGAGCTGCGCAACATCACCACCGTCGCCGAGCTCATCGTGGAAGGGGCGATGCTCCGCAAGGAAAGCCGCGGCCTGCACTACAACCTCGACCATCCGAACCGCGACGACAGATTCTTCAAGCGCGACACGGTGTTATAACTCGCCATGTCGTTCTGCGTCAAAATATGTTATGAACCCGCCGGTCAAACTTATTCCATTTAAGGGGTTCAATACCATGAACAAGCTTCTCTCCTCGCTTCTCGTCGCCGCGTCGTTCGGCTCTTCCGCGTTCGCGGTCACGCTTCCCAAGGCCGACACCACCTGGGAACACATCAGCGACTCGGACAAGGTCACCGTCTACAAAAAAGAAATTCCAGGCAGCGCGGTCGTCGCCTTCCGCGGCGAAACCACGATCGACGCGCCGATCGCCAAGGTCGCCAACGTCCTGATCGACACCTCTCGCAAGAAGGAGTGGGTTTTCCGCATCGTCGAAGCCAAAGACGTGCGCACGATCAGCCAGTACGAGCGCATCGAGTACAACCACACGGCTTCGGGCTTCTTTCTCGTGAAAGACCGCGACTTCGTGTTCCACGCCAAGGCCGAGCTCGACCGCGACAACAAGCAGGTCGTTTTCTCGATGAAGTCCGTCGACGACGCCGCGATGCCTGAAAAGGGCCCGGTTCGCGGCTGGCTCGACGACAGCCGCTACATCCTCACGCAGGTGGCTCCGAACCAGACTCACGTCGTGGTCGAGATCCACGCCGACCCGCGCGGCAGCGTCGCCAAGTGGCTCGTGAACCTCTTCCAGAAGAGCTGGCCGACGAAGAGCCTCAACGGCATCCGCGCCCAGTGCGCCAAGCCCGATGTGGCCGAGCACGCGGGCATCAAGGCCTACTTCGAAGCCCCGACGGTCGCCAAGACGCAGACCGCTCCGGCCATCACGAAGGCTTCGGCCGTCGCCAAGAAGAAGCCGGTCATGACGAAGGCCGCTCCGGGCGCCCTCAAGTAACTTCTCGTTTTTCGCCGCCGGCTTGCGGCCCCGTTCGGGGTCTCAAGCCGGCGAGCGCCTTCTTCCCCAAAAACCCTCTCCACCGTCAAACTTCCCTACACGCTGCGGGGCCGATGTGGCTCCACCAGGACAGCTTGGCTCCGAAAGCACCGCTTTAACTCTCTCCCGACATCCGAAATTCGACATTGTCTTCAATGAGTTAGCGCCGTTCTTCCACGCAGCGAGGCCGTGCCGCCCGGGCACAGCTCTTGCTCCATGACTGCTTCGATGATGATGCTCAAATGGCTCAAAGCCCCGCAAAAACGCGCAGTGCTCGAAGCGGTGGCCGACTCCGACACCCCGGCCTCGTCCTACCTCATCACCGGCGGCGCCGACATCGAAGCCGAAGGCGTGAAGCTCGAGGCCGGCGCACGCGTGGCGCTCGTCGGGGAAGACGCTTATCGCAAACACTACTTCTGCGACTGGCTGCTGGGCTTCGTCGACGTCGCCGGACGCGCCGTCCGGATGCGCGTGGGCGACTGCGAGCTCGAAACCGGCCGCGAGCGCGCCCAGGCGGCGGCCGTGCTCGGCCGCTCGCCCCTGCTGTACGGGGAAACGATTCAGGAGGCCTTGCTCTATCGCACCCACGAGGTGCGCAAGCACGACCTCTTCCATCTCGTCGAGCGCTTCTACGGCCCCAGCCTGCGCAGCCGCACGAGCCCCCTGAACCCGCTCCTCGACGCGCAATCCAAGCCTCTGCCCACCCAGATTCTCACGGCGCGCGAGCACCTCGAGATCGCCCAGATCAACGTCCTGCTGCAGAAGACGCCGGTCGTGATCCTCGACCTCTCGAGCGAGCTCATGGCCGAGGCCATCTCCGAGGGCTTCCGGCCGGCCCAGCCCCTCTTCGAGAGCGGAAAAACGATTCTCGCCATCCTTCCGCCAGGTAAGGATCTCGCCTGGGCCGAGCAGGTCACCGGCACCCGTTTTAGCGCCGAAATTGATTTCACGGCCAAAACCTGATAATAACAGTCCACTATGTGGACCACGATTCTCACCTTAGCGGCCTTCGGAGTCGCGCACGCTTCAGCCGCGTCCCTGATCGTCACCCCCGAAACGCACCCCGAGCTTTTTGGCGCCGAGCCCGCGCCCAAGGTGCTTGCGTCTGCTTCGCGAAGCAGCTGCCGCGTCTGGCTCACGCCCCCGAGCGTCGTGCGCCGGGCAGTCCAGATTTTTTTCTCGCGGGCCGCGATGCGCCTCATGCCGATCGGTCAGCTCCAAGGTCCCGCCGCCCGCGCGCTGGATTTGATGAGCGGAGCGGCCTCCGACAAGCTCCGCATCAAGGTGAAGGACGACGCCCCCAGCGAGCTCGAGCTGCACGACGGCGCCCTCACGTTGTCGGCGCCCGCGGCCGACCGTCTCCTGAAAGCCGCCGAGCTCGACCCCACCGAGCTGGTCGACACGGGCGCGAAGCTCGACCAAGCTCTCGCCTCGCGACTCCTCGACGTGCTCCCCACCGGAGCTTCGAACGCCTGGGACGAGCTGGCGACGCGCACCGCCTGGCGCCAGGCTTTCGAGCACCCGGGCACGGCCCAACCCACGCCTCCGGCCGCCGTCGCGCTCGCCGAGAAGCTCTGGCCCATCGTCAACGAAGCCCGCAAGAGCGGCGACCCCGGCCCCGTGGCCGAGGCCTTCGGTCGCGAGCGCTCGCGGGCGATCGAAGAAAGACCGTCCGTCCTCTCCGAGCCCGCGCGTTTCGACGCGCTCACGCTTCGCGTGCTCCTCGAGCAGGGCGAGTACCGAGCCCTTTTTCTCGAGCTCGGCGCCCGCGCGGCCGAGCTCGCCGCCGCCACAAAGATGGTCGCCGACGGCGCCCTCAAGCAGGCCGAAGGCGCAAAGCTCGTCGCCGAGCTTCAGGCTCGCTTCGACGAGGCGTGCTCGATCCTGGCCAAAAAATTCTCGCCCGGGTTGATTCTCCTGCTCAACGCACCGGCAACACGAGCTCAACCCGAGAGGTCGGATTGCTGACCACGATCTGAGGCGCCTGGTTCAGGATATCCGGCGAGTACCTCAAGAGAAAATACCGCGCCCATGGGTTTCGCACCGGCATCAGCTTGCGAAGCACGACGTCGGTTTCGGAAAGCTCGGTGATCTGGCGCGGGACGGGGTGCACGCTCCAGCCCTGCGACTTGTCCTTCAGGTCGGCCAGGTCGTAGTTCGTCTCGAAGAGCGCGATGATCACCACGCGCTGCGAGGTCTTGCGCGCCTCTTTCTCGATCTCGGTGATGGGCTTGCTCTCGGGAAACGCCTCGCCGTGCTCGACCCAGGCCGAGCGAAACGCCTCGAGATCGTCGATGGTGGGCTGGTACGCGGCCGCCCAGAAATCGAAGTCCGCCTGGTTGTAGGCCGACTTCTCGGTCATACGGGTGCGCTGCTTTTCGGAGAACGCGTCGATCGGCTGGCGCTTGCCCGCGCAGGCCGAGATCAGGGCCAGAGCCACCGTCGCGATGAAAACATTCCGAAGCATCTTAGACGAGGTTAGCGCGCTTTGCGGATTTCATCAATCCGCGTCAGCGCGACGAGCTTGATCCCCGCCGAACGCATCGCCTCCTCGCCGCCTTCCTGGCGATCGAGCACCGAGACGATCGTCGAAACGCGAAACCCTTCGGCGCGAACCTTCTCGATGGCCTTGAGCGCCGAGCCGCCCGTGGTGACCACGTCCTCGATCATCAGCAGATCCGTGCCCGCCGGCAGGTTCTCGCGCCCCTCGATCCACTGAGAGGTGCCGTGCTTTTTGGGCTCCTTGCGGATGATGAAAGCCGGAAGCACCTTGCCGACGTCGAGCGCGCCCAGGCTGATCGCGGTGGCGATGGGGTCGGCGCCGAGCGTGGGCCCGCCGACGCCGCCAAAGAGCTCCGGCGAAAGGAGCTGCCACGTCAGGCGACCGATCAGGCGCGCGCCCTCGGGGTGCAGCGACACGTTTTTGATGTCGACGTAAAACGAGCTCTCCTTGCCGCTTGCCAGGGTGAATTTTCCCTCGCGGTACGAAAGCTTGCGGATGAGCGAGGCGAGCTCGCCTCTCAGTTGTTCAGCTTGGGCGCCAGCCATTTGCGGATGTCCTCGAATACTTTTTCTTTGCCAATTTCGTTCATCACTTCATGAAACATTCCCGGATACTCGCGCAGATCCTTCTCGCGATACTTTAAGTTCCGAAAAAACGCCACGGTCGTCGCCGACGAGACGACGCGGTCGTCGCCCGGGACGAGAAACAGCGTCGGGCACGCCAGCGGCCCCGACTGCGCGTTCACCCAGTCCATCGCCGCCGTCATGTCGAGATAGAGGCGCGGCGTGATCTTCGCGTGGACGAGCCGATCTTTCACGTAGGCCTCGACGATGGCCGGGTCGTGGGACAGGTAGGAGGGGTTCACCTCGTTGGTGAGCTGCACCTTCGAGAGCGTGCGCCCGAGCAGCTCGCCCAGCGCCTTTTTGTAGGCCGGAACCTTGAGGCTCACGCCGCGCAGCGGCGCCGAGATGATGGCCGCTTCGAAGGGCACCGCGCGCTCTTTCAGGATCTCGTCCACGACGCGCTTGAGGTCCTCGACGTAGGTGTCGAAGTTCGGAGCGTATCCGCGCAGCCCGCCGCTGCGGCCGTGGCCGCGCTGGTCCATCGCATAAAAACGCTCGAAGTCCTCGCCGAGAAACTTGGGCACGTGCGCGTAGCGCCCGCCGTGCTCGCCCATCCCGTGCACGATCAGGAGCGTGCGGCCGGCGCCGGAGCGCCCCTGCCAGCAATCCACGAAAAGGGGCACTTCCGTATTCGAGGATTCCGAGCCCTGAACCACCAACGAGTCCGAATGCAGCATGTTTTAAGGGCTAACATCGGCTCAACGCATTTGCAAACGGCCCCGACACGGGTGAAAATCAGGCTATGGAAAACACCTCGCAATTTCTCTTCGACAACACCGATGCGAAGTACTTCATGGCGATCAAGGGCCGCGCGATCGGCCCCCTGACCGCGCAGGAGGTTTACGAGAAGATCCTCAAGGCCGAGGTGGGCCTGCTGCACTATCTCTGGCGAGACGGCTGGGGCGACTGGAAGCGCGTCTGCGACGAGCGCGATTTCGTGGTGCTGATTCCCCAGAAGCCCACGGCCGGCTCGATCCAGGCCATCAAGGACCGGCTGGCGCGCAACAAAAAGGCCGCGGCGCCCGAGGCGGCCGCCACGCCCGACGACGTCAAAAACTATTACCTCTATTTCAACGGCTCGCAGTACGGCCCGTTCTCGCGCAACGAGCTCGTGCACGTCCTGAAGAGCCATAAGCTCGGACGCTCGGCCTACGTCTGGATGCCGGGCTGGCCCAACTGGAAGCGCCTGAGCGAGGTCGCCGAGTTCGCCTCGTTCCTTGCTCCGGCCGCGCCCCTGCCCGAGCTCGAGGAAATCGAAGAGACGCGCGCGAGCGGCGCGCGCACGTTCCCGCGCGGCGGCGGCCTCCCGAAGGGGTCGCGAAGCGAGAAGACCGGCCGCACCGGAAAAACGGGAAAGGTCGAGCGCGTCGAGAAAACCCGCACCTCCAACAAGCTCGAGAAGCACGAGCGCACGCGCGCTCCCGAAGGGGCCGACAGGCAGTCGATCGAGCGCACCAAGCTCAGCATCGAGGCGACGATCGGCGCGACCTTGCGCGAGGAGGCGGGCACCGACGCGAGCGACAAGCGCCGGGCCCCGCGCCGGCCGCTGGTAGCCCGGCTCTTCCTTCACAACGACAAGGAAGTCATCATCGCCGTCTGCCGCGACATCTCGGTCGGCGGCATGCAGGTGCTCACCGATCGCATTCCCGGCGAGGTGGGTACGCACATCAAGCTGAACGTGAGCCCGGGCGACCCGTCCAAGGTGAAGGGCTTCGTCGCCGAGGGCGAGATCGTGCGCATCCTCGAAGACGGGCGCGGCTTCTCGTTCCGCTTCCGCAAGATCACGGAAGAGGCGCGCAAGGCGATCGAGAAGTACATCAGTACGGACTAAGGCTTTCTATTTGCCGTAGCCGGGAGGCTTCGAGAGCGAGCCCTTGCTCGCGGGCGCGCCGAAGCGCACCTCGAGGCCGCCGAAGAACGCGCCGATGTTGGCGGCCTGCCCGCCGGTCGCCGGACCGCCGCCCTCGTGCTCGTACTCGCCCTTGACGAAGTAGCCCAGCTGGATGCCGCCGTCGGCGCTCACCGGAAAGACCTGCGAGAAGCTCGCGCGCGCCTTGTCCGTGTCGCCCGCGGCGCCGAAGTCGAAGACGTGCTCGTAGTCGGCCTGCACGCGGATGTTCGAGCCGCACGCGGCGAGAAACTCGCCGCCGACGGCCGGCTTGGCCATCGTGTCGAGGTTCGCGCCCCAGCGCTTGCCGGCCTGCGCCTGGTTGTCGTAGATGCCGAAGGCGGCCTTGGCGAAGAGCTGGATCACGCACTTGCCGCCGACGTTGAACATCGTGCCGATGAACGCGACCGGCAGCTGGACGTTGAGATAGGATTGCGACTTCGCGTCGACGGCGCCGCGGCCGTCGATGTCGAGCCCGAAGCCGCCCCAGAAGATGTGGTTGGCGTCGATCGGCATGCGATAACGGAACTTGAGATCGCCCTGCGCGTACGCGAAAACGCCGCCCTGGGTGCCGGCGACCTGCGCGCCGACCTGGATGCCGGTGCGGCCGCCGTCCAGGAAGAGCACCACGCCGATACCGCCGCCGCTGTTGACGCCCTTATCGTCGGCCGTCGCCGCGTATCCGCCCTGCAGATCCCACGAGGGCATCGGGGCGATGCCGAGGGCTGAATCCTTCATGTGCCCGTCTTTGGTTTCGCCGTCGGGCACGCGCGGGTCCTGGCCGGGAAGCGTGGGAGACTCGTTCTGAGGAGGGTTGTAGACGCCGTCGGTGAAGGTGACGTTCGTCGGGAAGATCTGCTGGTCCCAGGCATCGTGCTGCGGCGCCGGCGGAGGCGCGCTGGGATCGGCTTTCGCGTCGAGCGCCGAAAGCGCGGCGGCAAGAGCGAGGATGGAGAGGATTCCCGAGATACGAGACAGCATAAACGACCTCCGAAAACTGAGGCGCCATTTATACCACAGATTGACGCAAAGTGTTATACTCGGATTCCAGGGGTGTTCCCGGGGCTAGACAGTCCCTGTACAACGATTTGACACCTGTAGGCAGCTGAATCTCCCATCCGGACGCCCCTTTCGCCCACCAGGCTTGATTTCCAGCACATAGCCCCTGCCCGATCCTTGGCACACCCGTTGCTTTACTACTCCTCGAGGAAGAGTAGTTTATGTTGAAGCACATGTTTGCTGTTATTGGTGTGTCCACCGCCGTCATCGTCGCGATCTCCGCGAGCGGATGCGCGAAGCAGGAGTTCCGCAAGGAACAGTTCACCGCACAGGCCGGCGCCGTGGGGTTCAGATACCTCCCCGCGAAGGTCGACATCTTACTGGTTCCCGACAACACCCCGTCGGTCGCCAACATCGTAGGCCCGCTCCAGTCGCAGCTCTCGGGCTTCGTCTCGGGCCTGCAGGGCCAGTACTGGGATTACCACGTCGGCCAGACGCCGGTGTGCGCCTCGAGCGGCGCCGGCTCCGGACGCATCGGCAGCCCGATTCTCGTCAACGCCCAGTTCAATACCGATACGCTGACCGACGGCACGCAGATCAACGCCTCGGGCATCGTGCCTTCGGATCGCTCGACGAGCGACCCCGGCTCGTTCTCGCTCTCGAACCCCCAGTGCGACACGGGCAGCTACGACTATACGTACATGAACACGATCTCGGCCCTTCAGGCCGCGTCGAACGACACGTACACGAACTTCCTGCGCGCGGACGCGCTGCTCGCCGTCGTCGTGGTGACGAACGGCTACGACGGCACGGTCTCCGACAACCAGGGCAACATCACGAACTCGGCCCAGCTGCAGAGCTACGCCAACCAGCTCATCGCGCTCAAGGGCTCGAACAAGTTCATCCGCTTCTACTCCGTGGCTGCCTACGGCTACCACGCGGGCACGTCGTCGGATTACTGCCTTGCGCCCTTCGGCCCGTCGCGCCCCGGCAACGCGTACTTCCAGATGGGAAGCTACATCCAGGGCATCCCGATGAACTTTTCGAACCCGGTCAACAACGTCTGCGACTCGTCGGCGCTCGGCAACGTGCTCAACGACATCTCGCAGAACCTGAACGTCGTGCGCCAGGCTTACGTCTACTCGAACATCGTGCTCGCCGACGAGCCGGTGCCGAGCTCGATCTCGGTGGCCAAGAACGGCAAAGGCCTGCCGGAGAGCCCGACCAACGGCTGGCAGTACAAGGGCCTGCAGACCGTCTACACGGTCACGGGCATCTGCGACCAGTCCAACCACACGAACAACGACACGACCGGCGTCTGCCCGAGCGGCACCATCACCCCGGTGCAGCTCGTCTCGCGCACGGGTTACGTGATCCAGCTCAACGGCTCGGCCCGCATGATGGGCTCCGACACGCCGACGATCGACTACCAGAAGCACTAAGGGCTTAGACCTTCATCTCAGGGACTTTACCTTCGACGATGAGCTGAGCCTCGGTAGCCTTCTTCACGTCGTCGACCGTAACCCCGGGCGCCGTCTCGAGCAGCATCAGCCCGCGCGCCGTGACTTCGATCACCGCGAGCTCGGTGACGATCAGGTCGACGCAGCCCACGCCCGTGAGCGGCAGCTTGCACTTCTTCAAGACCTTGCTCGCGCCGTCTTTGGCGACGTGCTGCATGGCCACGACGACGCGGTTGGCGCCGGCGACGAGGTCCATCGCCCCGCCCATCCCCTTGACCACCTTGCCGGGGATCATCCAGTTGGCGATGTTGCCTTCCTCATCGACCTCCATCGCGCCCAGCACGGTGAGATCGATGTGCCCGCCGCGGATCATCGCGAAGCTGTCGGCGCTCGAAAAGAACGACGAGCCCGGAATGGTCGTCACCGTCTCTTTGCCGGCGTTGATGAGGTCCGCGTCGAGCTCCGACTCGCGGGGGTACTGCCCGATGCCGAGCAGGCCGTTCTCGCTCTGGAGCACGACGTTGACGCCCTTGGGAATATAGTTCGCGACGAGCGTCGGTATTCCGATGCCCAAGTTGACGTAGTAGCCGTCTTTCAATTCGCGCGCGATGCGCGTGGCGATCTGTTCGCGTGAGAGTGCCATCTTAACCTTGCCTCATGGTGCGCTTTTCGATGCGCTTTTCGTAACCCGTGCCCTGGAAAATGCGCTTCACGTAAACGCCCGGCAGGTGGACCTGATCGGGATCGAGGCTCCCCACTTCCACGAGCTGCTCAACCTCGACGATCGTCACCTTCCCGGCCGTGGCCATCACGGGATTGAAGTTGCGCGAGGTCTTGCGGAAAACGAGGTTGCCCATCTTGTCGCCCTTCCACGCTTTGACTAACGCGAAATCGCCCTTGATCGGGCGCTCGAGGATGTACTCGACGCCGTCGAACGTGCGTTTCTCTTTGCCTTCGGCGATCAGCGTGCCCACGCCGGTCGGCGTGAAGAAGCCGCCCAGGCCCGCGCCGCCGGCGCGCACGCGCTCGGCGAGCGTCCCTTGCGGATTGAGCTCGACCTCGAGCTCGCCCGCCAGCAGCTGCGCCTCGAAAGTCTTGTTCTCGCCGACGTAGCTCGCGATCATCTTCTTGATCTGTTTTTTCTTCAGCAGCAGCCCCAGGCCGAAATCGTCGACGCCGCAGTTGTTCGACACGCAGGTCAGGTTCTTCACGCCGCGTTCGACCAGCGCCGCGATCGAGTTCTCGGGGATGCCGCACAGGCCGAAACCGCCCACGAGCAGCGTCGCCCCGTCGCCGATGTCGGCCGTCGCCTCTTTCGCGTTCGAATAGATTCTGCACGCCATGGGTTACGCCTTCTCCAACGTCACGGCCGTCGCTTCGCCGCCGCCGATGCAGATCGAAGCCAGGCCCTTTTTCTTGCCGAGCGTGTGGAGCGCATGCACGAGCGTCACGAGGATGCGCGCGCCGCTTGCGCCGATCGGATGGCCCAGGCTCACCGCTCCACCGTGCACGTTGAGCTTTTCGTCCGGAATCGAGAGCTCCTTGCGCGAGGCCATCGCGACGACCGCGAAAGCTTCGTTGACCTCGAAGAGGTCGACGTCTTTCACGTCCCAGCCCGAGCGTTTCAAGACTTTCCGCGACGCTTCGACGGGCGCGGTCGTGAACCACTCCGGCGCCTGCGCGTGCTGCGCGTACGCGACGAGCTTGGCGATGGGCTTGGCGCCCGTGCGCTTGACGAACTCCTCGCTCGCCAGCACGAGTGCCGCCGCGCCGTCGTTGATCGTCGACGCGTTGGCCGCGGTCACCGTGCCGTCCTTCTGAAAGACGGGCGAAAGCTTCGGCATCTTGTCGAACTGCGCCTTGCCCGGCCCTTCGTCCGTGTCGACGAGAACCGCGTCGCCTTTTTTCTGCGGAATCGAGACCGGCGCGATCTCGTTCTTGAACTTGCCGTGCTTTATCGCGTCCTGCGCGCGCTTGAAGCTCG
>JACQAX010000369.1 GCA_016194795.1 Deltaproteobacteria bacterium
ATGCCCGGCTCGAGGTCTTTCACCTCGTGGATGTCGTCGCGGAACTGGAACGCGACGAACTCCTCGCGCGGGTCGCGGCCTGGCTTCTCGAGCTCGCGCACGACGTCCTCGAACGTGAGCGCGCCGATCTCGTCCTTGAGCTCGCGCGCCTTGCGCACGAGCTCGACGCCCGAGCCGATGAAGTCGCGCACGTGCTTTCCGATCTTCTGCGCCAGGCCCTCGAGGGCGGGATAGCGCTCGGGGTGGACGCCCGTGTTGTCGAGCGGGTTCTCGGAATCGGGGATGCGCAAAAAGCCCGCCGACTGCTCGAACGCCTTCTGCGAGAAGCGCGGCACGTCGAGCAGCGCCTGGCGCGACTTGAACAGGCCCTTCGTGTTGCGGTGCTCGACGATCGCCTTGGCCAGCCCCGGGCCGATGCCCGAGACGTGCGCGAGCAAATGGTAAGATGCCGTGTTGAGGTTCACGCCGACGGCGTTCACGCACGACTCGACGGCCTGATCGAGGCTTTTCTTCAAGGCGTGCGGGCTCACGTCGTGCTGGTACTGGCCGACGCCGATGCTCTTCGGGTCGATCTTGACGAGCTCGGCGAGCGGGTCTTGCAGCCTGCGCGCGATCGAGATCGCGCCGCGGACGGTGACGTCCAGCTCGGGAAACTCTTCGCGCGCCGCTTCGCTCGCGCTGTAAACGCTCGCGCCCGACTCGCTCACCATGACGACCGGAACCGTGAGGCCCAGCTCTTTCACCGCGCTCCGCACGAAGCTCTCGGTCTCGCGGCCCGCCGTGCCGTTGCCGACGGCGATGGCGCGGATGGCGGCGTTTTTCAGCACCTCTCCGAGCAGCACCTTCGCGTTCTTCTGCTCGCTCTCGCTCTGCAGGCGCATCACGGTGTGGGCGATGAACTTGCCGGAATCGTCGACGGCGGCGACCTTGCAGCCGGTGCGCAGGCCCGGGTCGATGCCGAGCACCGCCTTCGGACCGAACGGGCTGGCAAGCAGGAGCTTGCGGACGTTGTCGGCGAACACCTTGATGGCGGCGAGGTCGGCGACGTCCTTGAGCGCCTTGTGCACCTCGGAGTCGATGCTCATCATCACGTGCGCGCGCAGCGCGAGCTTGGCGGCTTTCGCCAGCACGGCCGCGCCCGGCGCCTCGGGCACCGTGCACGCGTCGGCTTCGAACGCCCGGAGCAGCTCTTCTTCGAGGGGATCGACCGCGGCCTTGGAGGACGCCTTTTTCTTTTTCCCGTCCTTCTCGGTCTGGTCGTCGGCGGGTAGCTCGCCGCCGAGCGAAAGCTTGAGCTCGCCTTCCATCCACCCGCGGCGGATGGCGAGGTAGCGATGCGAGTTCTGCGGCTCGAGCAGCTCCTTCACCGACTCCTGGTACTCGAAGTACCGGTCGAACTTGCTGTTCTTCTCGGCTTTCTCGCCCTTTTCGGTGCGCATGAAGCCGCGCTCGAACATCGCCGAGCGCACGAGCTGGCGCAGCTCCTGCTTTTCGGAGATGCGCTCGATCAGGATGTCCTGCGCGCCCGCGATGGCCTCGGCCGCGTCCTTGACGCCGTCGTGCTTGTCGGTCGGCGCCACGCGGAACGTGAGCGCCCAGAGCTCGAGGGTCTGTCCTGGCTGGGGCTGCTCGGTGCCGTGGCCCGTGTTCCAGATCCAGTCGGCCAGGGGCTCGAGGCCCGCCTCGCGTGCCTTGGCCGCCTTGCTTTTGCGCTTCTGCCGGTATGGAAGATAGATGTCCTCGAGCAGCTGCAGATCGAAGGTCGCCTCGATCTTCTCTTTGAGCTCGGGCGTGAGCTTCTTCTGCTTGTCGATCTCGTCGAGGATGTGGGCCTTCTTCTTGACGATGTCGTCCCAGCGCTCCTTGGCATCGAGGGCGCTCTGAATGCCCACCTCGTCGAGGTTCCCCGTCTGCTCCTTGCGGTAACGCGCGATGAACGGGACGGTCGAGCCCTCGGCCGCGAGCTTGAGGACCGCGGCGGCGGACTGCGTTGGGATTTTGGGATGCTGCTCTTTGAACCACGTTTCGAACGTCATGATCGCAGCAGCATATTATGAAAAAAATGGGGTTGCCAATCTGTTGAGTCACGCGGAGATTTTTTAAATGATTAAATTTCGGTTAGGCCTCGTGCTATGCGTCAGCCTTTCGTCGGTCGCCTCGGCCTCAAGCTTCCCGACCTCGTTCCCGAAAAATTTCAAATGGTGCGTGGCCACCGCCGCCCATCAGATCGAGGGCGGCAACGTCAACAGCGACTGGTGGGACTGGGAGCAGATCCCCGGTAACGTGAAGCGCGGCGAGCGCTCGGGCGCGGCCTGCGACCACTGGAACCGCCTCGACGAAGACATCCGCCTGCTTACCGAGCTGCACGTGCGGCAATACCGCTTCTCGATCGAGTGGGCGAAGCTCGAGCCCGTGCCGGGGACGTGGGATGACGGCGCGGTCGCGCACTACCGCCGCGAGCTGAAGCTCCTGCGCGAGGCCGGCATCGAGCCCATGATCACGCTCCAGCATTTCACGCTCCCGAAATGGCTGCGCGAAAAAGGCGGCTGGGAATGGGACGGCGCGCCCGCCGCGTTCGCGCGCTTCGCGGCGTTCGCGTTCGAGACCATCGCTCCCGAGGTTCGCGACTGGGTGACGATCAACGAGCCGATGGTGCACCTCACGCTGGGCTATCTCGCCGGCAAGCAGCCGCCCTCGAAGAAGGGCTCGATGGCCGACATCCACGGGCCAGTCGTGGGCCTGCTCAAGGCGCACGCGGCCGCGTACCACGCGATGAAAGCGCGCCACGCCGAGCTGAAACGCCGTCTCATCTGGCCGTTTCGCCCGTACCGTCTCACCAAAGAGCTGCGCATCGGCCTGGCCAACCACCTGCGCATCTTCGACCCGGCCAGCGAATGGAACCCGGGCGACTCGTTCATCGCCGGCAAGCTCGACGCCGCCTTCAACTGGGCGTTTCCGATGGCCGCCGAAACGGGAAGGCTTCGCTACAACATCCCCTTCCAGGCCGACGTCGACGAGCTGATCCCGGGGCTTGCGCACACCCAAGACTTCTTCGGCCTCAACTATTACACGCGCGACATGGTCTCGCTCGACCTCGGTGGCCAGGGCTTCAAGCTCTCGGTTCCCGAGGGTGCCGACGTCAGCGACGTGGGCTGGGAGATCTATCCCGAAGGCTTCTATCGCCTGCTCAAGGCGACGGCCGAGAAATTTCCGGCCATGCCCATCCTCATCACCGAGAACGGGATTGCCGACTCGCGCGACGCCAAGCGCGCGCAGTACCTCGAATCGCATCTGGCCGCCATGGCGCGCGCGATGAGCGAGGGCGTGAACGTCGAGGGCTACTGCCACTGGTCGCTGATGGACAACTTCGAGTGGAGCGAAGGGTTCGAGCCGCGCTTCGGCTTGTTTGAAGTCGACTACTCGACGCAGACGCGCACGCCGCGCG
>JACQAX010000370.1 GCA_016194795.1 Deltaproteobacteria bacterium
GAAGGCGCCGCCGAAGACGACGGGCCGCGAGCTCTTCAACCACGAGTTTCTCGAGCGCGTGCCGGGCGAAGGCGCGGTTCGCGTCGCCAACGCCACCGCCCTCACCGCGCACACGATGGCGCGCGCTTACGTCGACTTCGTGCTCAAGCGCGGCCGGCGCCTCAACGCCGTCTTCGTCGCCGGCGGCGGCGCGCTGAACCCGACGCTCGTCATGCTTTTCGCAAGCGAGCTCCACCGCCTGGCTCGCAGAAAGATCTTCGTCGGCGTGCTCCCCGAGGTCTTCGCGCCGCCGCAGTACCTCGAGGCGATGGCCTTCGCCCGCCTGGGCTACGAGGCGTTGCAGGGCAATCCCGTCAGCCTCGCGTCGGTCACCGGCGCCAACGAGGACGCATTAGGCGCGGGCATCTTTCCCGGACGGAATTACCAGGCGCTTCTCGGGCGCGTGCTTGCGAAAACCTCCCGGCGCTAGAGACGCGGCTGGGCCTTGACCCCGGTTTCACCGCGGCCCTTTATCTCGGGCGGCGCTTGCTTCTCCGGTTTCGGCGGCTTGCTGTCGAAGATCACGTTCGATGCGGAACCCGCCGACGGCCTCTCGGGCTCGGCCGACTTTCCCACGGCCGGTCCCCCGGCCGGCGGGCAGTCCTTGTCCCAGCCTTTCACCGGAGTATCGGAGCAGACGATCTTCGCGTAGCCGTCGCAACGATGAGTTCGATCTTGGCAGGGACAATAGACATCCCGCTCGCCGATGAGGGCCGTGACGATGTGCTGCGCTTCGAGGTGTGGCTCCTGCTCGAAGCTCGCGACGTAGCCGTAGCCCATGCGTTTGCAAAAAGCCTCGGCGGGGGCGCAGCCGCACGTGTTTTCCCACGTCAGGCACCAGTCGAGGCGATGAGACACGCCGTCATCGCTTATGAACTTCGGTTCGTGAAACGATCTGGCTTTGCCCCAGGCGGCGGCGTTGACGCATAAAATCAACACGAGGGGTAAATTCATATTTTCCCGACGTGCGTCGATAGCACCACCGCGTTCGAGAACGGAACGCTCACTCCGGGCGGCGGAGCCTCGATCCCGACGAAACGCGGCCCGTAGACGCAGTTGAGCGTGGCCCACTCTCCCTGACCGCCGCTCAGCACGACGGGGCCCTGGAGCGCGGGGTCAGCCCCATGCACCCAGTCGCGCGGCACCCAGCAGCCGCTTTTCTCTTCGCGCATCTTCGTCTCGACGAGCTCGCGCGCGGCCGGGATCTTCGAGAGCAGCTCGAACTGCGCGCGCGCGTAGGCGGCGACGTTGCCGGTGTCGAACCAGGCGGTGTCCTCGCGATACGCGTAGAGCCTGCGCTCCTTGATGAGCGGCTCGAGCAACGTCGGCCGCAGCTCGCTCACGCCGGCGGGCAGGCGCTTGAGCAGCTCCGGCTCGAGGAGGTAGTTGCCCGAGAACATCACGCCGCTCGTCGCCTTGGCGCCGAACCCGAGCACGCGCCCGTCGGGAGCGACCTCGACGTTCGTGAAAGGCTCGTCGGCGCCGTCGAACGCGCGCACGTGCAGCGTGAGCAGCGCATGGCGGTCGCCGTGAAACTCGAGCATCTTCTTCCAGCCGGGAAAACAGATGCTGTCGCCGTTGCAGACCGCGAGCAGCTTCTCGTCGACCCACGGAGCGAGCTTCCAGAGCGCGCCCGACGAGCCGAGGATGCGGTCCGACTCGTCGCTGTAGTGAAAGCGGATCCCGGTGGAGCGCTGCAGCTCTCCGTCGTTGCCGGCCTCGCGCACCGTCTCGGGCGCGTGGCTCATGTTGACCGCGATCTCCGCGATCGCGAGCTCGCGCTTGATGTGCCAGGCGCCGTACCAGAGCGCCGGGATGCCGACCACCGGCAACGAAGGCTTCGCGCGATCGAGCGTGAACGGACGCAGTCTGGTGCCCAGGCCCGCGGCCAGCACGAGAGCCTTCATGGGTTACGCCTCAGAAATAATAATAGCGGAAGAGCATGCATCTGAGCTCGTCCAGCTCCGGGAACTTGAGAAGGTTGCGGCGGATGTTCTCGAAGGTGTTGCCGATGAACTTGAGGTACCGCACGTCCTGGCGTTTCATGTAGAACGACGCGAACGAGCCGATCGCCTTGAAGTTGCGCTGGATCGACATGAGATCGAACACGCGCGTGAACTCACGGTGGTTCTCCTTGGCGCCTTCGATCTTCTCTTTCTGGCGCAGGTAATAGTCGAGAAGCTCGTACACGACCTCCTCTTCGAGCTGGTAGTACGAGTCGCGCAACAGCGAGGCCAGGTCGTACTGCGGGCAGCCGAGGCGCGCGTCCTGGAAGTCGATCATATAGAGGTCGTTGCCCTGAACCATCACGTTGCGGCCGTGGTAGTCGCGATGGGTGAAGTACCATTCCTGGGACGCGAGCCGCTTGCAGATCAGCTTGAAGTACGACTCGACGACCTTCTGCTCCTTGGCGGGAATATTGCGGGCGAGCGCGCCGTTGTAGAAGTGCGCGAGCGTGAAGCCCACCTCCCACATCAGCTTCTCCTCGTCGAAGTAGAGGCCGTAGGCGTCGATCGGCGCCGTATTGCGCGTGGCGACGATCTGCATGTTGAGCACGAGGTCGATGGCGCGCTTGAACCAGACGAGCTGGTCGCGCTTCTTGGAAACGCGCTCGAGGCGCTTGAGCAGCGTCTCGTCGCCGAGGTCCGCGAGCAGGATCAGCCCCTTCTTGCTCTCGAGGTCGATGATCTGCGGAACGTTCACGCCGAGACGGCTCAGGTGGCTTTGAACCTGGATGAAGGGCAGCTGCTCGCCCACGTCGGCGAACGCCTGCATCTTCATGCAGATGAACGAGGAGTTGCGCGTGCGCACGCGGAAGTACCTGCGAGAGGACGCATCGCCCGGAATCGCGGTGACCGCGACCGAGCGCCCGAGGCGCCCGAGCCAGGCCCGAACCGCCGCCTCATCGTCCAACTTGGGCGCGCCGGTGCGCGCCGCTTTCACCGAAACCATCCGTGTTTTCAGTTCCACTGTGTCCCTATGCTACTTGGAGTTTTTCTTCCGCGCCTTGGCCTTCTTGACGTGGAGACGCGCTTCGAGCTCTTCGAAGGCGTGACTTCTCACAATAGGATCACGCAACGGGGATAGTTTCGCAACCTCTTCGCGGGCTTGGTTCAGCCGCTCGTCGGGCTCGGGTAGGATTTTGCCCAGTGCGCGAAGCTGCGCGTCGAGCGGGGGCGCCGTCCAGCGTTGGATCAACGCGACGGCGCCGCGAGGGTCGTACTTCGCCGCGTACATGAGCTTGATGCCGTCGGCCTCGGCCTTGAGATAGACGACGTTGCCGACATCGAAAAGCCCGCCGGCCTCGAACCAGCCCTTCTCGAGGTAGTCGCGATGCATGACCGCCGGCGACGTCGGCAGGCTCAGGATGTGCTCGCCGACCTCCTGCCCCTGAAGCACCGCGAGATTGCGCTTGGTCGCGTGGTCGTGAAGAAACGCGAGCTGCGTCGCGAGCAGAAAGGCGAGCTCGTTCTCGTAAAGCACGGCGCCGAGGGCGCCCCGCGAAACGTAAACCGTCTTCGCGAGCCCCGGGGCGATGTAAGGCGTCGTCGTGTCGAGCAGGTGCACGTGCGCATCCTTCAGCGCGGCGTACGCCGGATCGGCGCTCGCGATGCGGCCGAGCATGGCGGTGAGGAGCTGCTCGGTGCCGGAGTCGTTCCACGCGCCGAAAGCCTTGTCGAGATTGCGATCGAGCCGCGCGGCGAGCGGAGTCTCGGTGTCGGCGGAAATGATCTGGTGCTCGTCTTGTTTCTTCGGGGCGGAATGGCACGCGGCGAAAGACGCGAGAGCGGCCACCACGAGGATTTTTGCAATGATGCGCATGCCCGAAAAACTAACAAACGCCTTGGCAAACAGCAACCGCTTCGACATGATTTTCCCCACACAGGGGGAATATATGAAACTTCACGCACTCGTTTTGAGTATGGTCTTGTCCGCTTTCGGCGCCACCGCGCAGGCTAACAGCAATGTCGTCACGGTCGAGTCGATCAACACCCAGGCCATCGTCACGATGGAAGCGCTCTCGTCGATGGCGCTCATCAACTGGAAGGTCGGCGATGCGACCGACTACAACGTCTCTCTCGGCGGCTTCGGCATGAACGGCACGATGCGCAAGGAAGCCACGAAGGAAGAAGGCGAAGCGATCTGGATCAAGAGCGAGCTCAAGCTCCCGATCATGCAGGACACCCAGGAGATGCTCATGGACCGCAACACCGGCAAGGTGTTGAAGTACCTCCACAACGGCAAGGAAGAAAACATGCCGGACGAGAAGGTCGAAATCGTCAAGACCGCGTACGAGAGCGTCACGGTCCCGGCGGGCACCTACAAGTGCACGCACGTGTGGGCCAAGAGCGAGCAGGTTCAGGACATCCAGATCTGGATGAACAACCGCGACATCGCGCTCGACGGCGCGGCCAAGATGTACATGGACCAGGGTCAGATCAAGATCACGATGGAACTGACCAAGTCCAACAAGCAGTAGTTCGCGGGCAGGTGTCCGCGAGCGGGTAGCGCAACGTCAGCCCGCAGGGCTGCTGGCGCGTGACGCGCGCCAGAGTGAGCAACCCCGAGTCTCGGGCCCAGTCCTATTTTTTCGCGTTTCCTGCGGGCGCTGCCGGTGCAGCGCTCGCGGGCGCGCGAGGAGCCGCCCCGCCAAGCCCACTCAACCCGCCAGGCTTCAAAGCACCGTTACCAGCGCCGTTGTTGGCCCCAGCCGCTCCCGGAGAGGGTGCCGCGGGTGCCACCGCGGCCGGAGCCGCTGCCGCGGCATCGCCGCCGGCTGGAGCAGCCGAAGCGGCCGACGCCGGAGCGTTCCCACGTTTGGCTTTGATCTGCTCGGCGAGCTGCTTTTCCTGCTCGGTGATCTGATAGTAGAGATAGAAGCCCGCGTAAATGCGGTTCGGGTTGCGGACGAGCGAGCGGTTGTTCGCCCAAAGCTTCTTCCACTTGCTCGGCTTGGCGTAGATGTCGTCGGCGATCGTGGCGAGCGTGTCGCCCTTCTTGATGAGGTACGGATCGCCGTTGCGCTCGACGCTCGGCTCGTTCGAGGGCTTCTCGTATTTGAGCATGGTGCCCTTCTCGAGCTGGCTTGCCTTCTTGAGCGTATCCTTGTTCCAGGCCGAACGGCTTCTTGTCGTCGATGACCGGCAGGGCATCGGCGGTGCCGTCGCCTGCGACCTCCGGAGACGCTCCTCCGTCGACGCTCGCGGTATCGGCGTCCGGGGCGGCATCCAGGTTTTCGGCGCCAGAATCCCTACGTTTCTTTCCGCAACCCGTGGCGCCTACGGCCAGCGCGACTACGAGTACGATGAACCATTTGGTTTGCGAACGCATGCGCGAGTTTCTCCTCTTGATCCTTCTTCAGAGGATTATTCGGAGCTTCAGCGGCAAACCTTTACGACGGGGAAGATTCTGCCTAGCGAGGCAGGAACATCTCTTGCTGGTCGAGCTGAGCGAAGATCTGCTGGCCGACCTTGTCGAAGTCCTCGGGACGCTTCACGAAATCGAGGTTGTCGGAGTCGATGACGAGCACCTTGCCGGTGCGATAGCGCTCGATCCACTCATCGTAATAGCGATTGAGATTGGAGAGATAGTCGTCGGAGATCTTGGTTTCGTAGTCGCGGCCGCGCTGGGTGATGTTGCTCTTGAGCTTCGGCAGGCTCTTTCTCAGATAGATGAGGAGATCGGGCGGCGTCAGGTGCTTGCACATCTCCTCGTAGAGATCGAGGTAGTTGTGGTAGTCGCGCTTTTCCATGTGGCCGCTCTCGAACAGGTTGCGCGCGAAGATGTTGGCGTCTTCGTAGATGCTGCGGTCCTGGATCGCCGAGTTCAGGCTTTGATTGATGCGCTGGTGGGCCTTGAAGCGCGTGTTCAGGAAAAAAATCTGGATCGGGAACGACCAGCGGGTCATGTTGTCGTAGAAGTCGGCGAGATACGGGTTGTCGACGACGACTTCGTAGTGCGGCTCCCAGCCGAAACGCTTCGAAAGCATCCCGGTCAGCGTCGTCTTGCCGGTTCCGATGTTGCCCGCGACGGCGACAAAAATCTTGGGACCCTGCTGGGTTCCACGCTGGGCAGAGCGGTTAATCTCTTCTTTGAGCTCAGTAAGAATTGTCCCCGACATTCTAAGAGCGATACCGAGTGCGAAATGCAACGTCAAACTGCCCCGCGTCATTCGGCATCGGCGGAACAAACTACCCGTTTCGCGCATCGGGCATTCGTCTACAATTAAGCAATGATTAAGGCGGACGAGGTCTTCAACGCGAACGATTTCGAATCCATCCGCCTCCACATCTATTTCTCGAACACCACCACGCGAACCGAGATTCGCGATCCGAAAAAGAACGAGCTCGTCGAGATCGGCGACAAATGGCTCGTCTTCGAGCTCCCCTCCAAGTGCTGCGCCAAGCAGCACAGCGTGCTGATCGAGATCACGCGCTCGTCGAAGAAGAGCGAGCGCGGCCCCAAGGACAAGCCGGACAAGGAAATCGATCTCCTGAGCGTTACCGGCAAGGTGCACCACGTGCAGGACCTCGGCGAAGACCGCTGGCGCGTGACGATCGAATGCGTCCAGTTCGACGAAACCGAATGGACCAGCCTGCTCAACATGTACTCGAGCCGCCAGGCCGAGATCGAACAATTTTTCGCCGCAGTAAAAGGATAGAGCGCCCATGAGCCCCGCCGCCCAGAGCCCCGAACAGGAAGCCTTCGCGCGATATCTGTCGACGAGGAAGATCCTCATCGCCGATCCGAGCGCGGCCGCGCGTTCCGGCATCTTCAAGGTCTTCCAGGAGCTGGGCGCGAAGTCGGCGCAGATCACGCTCGTCAACACCTACAAGCAGGCCCAGGAGCAGATCGAGCAGGTCAAGCCGCACATCGTGATCGCCGAGTACGAGCTCGGGCGCCGTTGCGGCCTGGATCTCTTGCAGAACCAGCGCCAGGCGCAGCCGACCGAGACGAAAGAGACGCTGTTCATCGTCGTCACCGGCAACACCTCCCAGTCGGCCGTCGCGCGCGCGGCGGAAGAGGACATCGACGCTTACATCCTCAAGCCCTTCACCGTGGAGGTCGTGCGCAAGACGATCATGAAGGCGACGCTCATGAAGATCCGCCCTCCCGAGTACGTCGTGCAGATCGAGAAGGGAAAGGCGCTGCTCGCCGAGGCCAACCTCGACGAAGCCGAGGCGGCCTTCCAGCAAGCCACCACGCTCGACCCGCAGCCGTCCCTCGCCTGCTATTACCTCGGCCAGGTGAAGTACCTGCGCCAGATCGTCGAGGAGGCCAAGGGCAGCTACAGCAAAGGCCTCGAGTTCAATAAAATCCATTACAAGTGCCTCGTCGGCCTCTACGAGCTGCTCGTCGGCCAGAAGCTCCACTCCGACGCCTACGAGATCGTGAAGCGCATCTCGCAGTACTTTCCGGCCAACCCCAAGCGCCTGGCCGAAGTCTTGCGCCTTGCCATCGTCAACGGCAAGTACGAGGACGTCGAGAAGTACTACGCCATCTTCTGCAACATCGACGATCGCGACGAGACGCTCATCAAGTACATCTGCGCCGCGCTCGTCGTGTGCGGGCGCTACTACCTCAGCGCGAAGTTCAAGACGCGCGCCCTCGAGCTGTTCACCAAGGCCGCCGCCACCGGCACGGGCCGCGTGAAGATCCTGAAAGAGATCGTGCAGGCCCTCCTCGACTTCGACATGACCAAGGAGGCGGCGCAGTTCCTGGCGAAGTTCCCCCCGGAGAGCCAGAGCTCGGACGAATATCTGTTGATGAGCTTCAAAGTCCTCAACACCACGGGCAACCGCTCGCAGATCATCGAAAAAGGGCGCGAGCTCATCCAGAAGGGGCTTCAGGACGAGCAGCTCTACGCGATCATGATCCAGCGCTCGCTCGAGGCGCGGCTCACCGGCGCGGCCGAGACGCTTTACTACCAGGCCATCGAGAAGTTCCCGCACCGGAAAAAAGACTTCGAGCAGATGGTCGCGACGATGTACGAGACGTGAGGGCGCCGCGGAAACCGGCTACACGCCGAGTTTCTTGTCCAGGGCCGCGAGCGTGCCCTGCGCCAGGGGTAGCAGCGCGTCGAGCTTGCGCGACTTGAGCTCGGCTTCCTTCATGCGCTTGCAGCGCGTGACGAAGAGCGAGAGCATCTTGCGCGCGGGCCAGTCGCGCCCGGGAAGCCGCGTGTAGAGCATCCCGAGCTCG
>JACQAX010000371.1 GCA_016194795.1 Deltaproteobacteria bacterium
AGTACCCGTGGCGATCGCAAGCGTGAGAAACGGCACCGTCGGCAGGCCGGGCACGAGCGCCATGATGAGCATCGCGAACGCGGCGACGGCGACGGCCTTCGGCTGGGCGAGCAGCTGCGCGGTGAATTCTTTGCCTAGCGACTGGCCCGAGGCGGCCCTCGTCACGATCATGCCGGCCGCCGTGGAGACGATCAGGGCGGGAATCTGCGTCACCAAACCGTCACCCACCGTCAAAAGGGTGTAGACGCTGGCGGCTTCCTCGATCGACTTGCCGTTCTGGATCGTCCCGATGATGATCCCGCCGATCACGTTCACGAAAACAATCATGATTCCGGCGATGGCGTCGCCGCGAACGAATTTCGAGGCACCGTCCATGGCGCCGTAGAAGTCGGCCTCGCGGGCGATCTCGGAGCGGCGCTTGCGGGCCTCTTCCTCGTTGATGACGCCGGCGTTGAGGTCGGCGTCGATCGACATCTGCTTGCCGGGCATGGCGTCCAAGGTGAAGCGCGCGGCGACTTCAGCGACGCGGCCGGCGCCCTTGGTGATGACGATGAAGTTGATGATCACCAGGATGATGAACACGATGATGCCGACGGCGTAGTTGCCGCCGACGACGAATTCACCAAAGCTTTTGATGACATTACCCGCCGCATCAACCCCGCGATCGCCGCCGTGGAGCAGGATCAGGCGCGTGGTCGCGACGTTCAGGCTCAGGCGAAACAGCGTCGTCACGAGCAGCAGCGAGGGAAAAACGCTGAACTCGAGCGCCTTGGCCGTATAGACCGACGTGAGCAGCAGGACGATCGAGAGGGCGATCGACATCGACAGGAGGATGTCGAGGAGGAACGCCGGCAGCGGCAAAACCATGACGATCAGGATCGCGACGACGGCGAGCGCCACGGCCATGTCGGAGTTGCGCGTCGTCTTCGAAAGGAACTCGAAAAAGGAGGTCGCGCCCCCCGCCTCGGCTCCGGTCTGTTGTGCTTTTGCAGCTTCTGCCACTACCTAAAATCCTTTTATTTTCCCCTCTTAGATTCCTTCGAGGGGCCCCTCTATCCTTGAGGGTTTGTGGAAGGCTGTAACCGCTTTCCCTTGAGCTTGAACACGTAAGCCAGAATTTCTGCGACGGCCTGGTACAACGACCGCGGGATCATCTGCCCTACCTTCACATGTTTATACAAAGTCCGGGCCAAAGGTTTGTTTTCAACCGTCGGGATCCCGTTCTCCCTGCCGATTTGTTTTATGCGCTCGGCAAGATAATCCCCGCCCTTGGCGACGACGCGCGGAGCGAACGAGATCGACGGGTCGTACACGATCGCCACCGCGATATGCGTCGGGTTGGTGATGATCACGTCGGCCGTCGGCACCGCCTTCATCATGCGCTTGCGCGCGCGCTCGCGCTGGATGGCGCGGATGCGCGCCTTGATCTGCGGATCGCCTTCGCGCTCTTTGTGCTCCTGCTTGGCTTCGGCCTTCGTCATCATCGCCTGCTGGCGGAAACGCCTCCATTGGACCCAGTAGTCGAAGCCCGAGGTCGCGAGGAGCAGGATGCCCACGACGCCGAAAATGCGCATCGTCGTCGCGCCGAGAAACGCCATGAGCTGCGCCGTGCCCATCCCGACGGTGTTCGGGATGATGAAGAGCTGGGTCTTGAGCGCCGAGTAGACGACGCCGGCGACGACGCAGGTCTTGAGCGTCGACTTGAACGCCTCCATCACGCTCTGGAGCGAGAACAGGCGCATGAACCCCGCGATCGGGTCCACGCGCGAGAAGTCGGGCGAGAGCACCTCGGTCGAGAAGTTGAAGCCCGACTGCACGAGCGACGTGAGCACGCCCAGCACGAGCGACGCGCCGACGACCGGAAGCACGCCGATCGCGAAAACGCGCAGGCATTTGGAGCCGGCGTCGGTGAACGCGTCGAAGCTGTCGAGCGCCATCGGGTGCAGAAGGTTCTTCGAGAAGATGTCCTTCATGAGGCCCGAGATCTCCGCCACGAAGTTCGACGACATGAAGTAGATGGCCAGCATCACGCCAAGCAGCGCGATCGTGCTCGTGAGCTCGCGCGACTGCACGGTCTTGCCTTGCGCGCGCAACTCGTCCAAGCGGTGCTGGCTTGGCTCTTCTGTCAGGTCATCCATGTCCCTTTCCTGGTAATCAGCCATGGAAGAGCCTCATGAAGCGCACGAGCTCGGGCGTGAACGCGTCGAAGCTGCCGTTGACCGCGTTCATGAACCCGGGAAGGTTGATGAAGGCCACGAGCAGCCCGATCATGATGTTGGCCGTGAAGCTCACGGCCATGACGTTCATCTGCGGCACCGCGCGGGCCAGCACGCCGAAGGTCAGGTTGAGGATGAGCGAGACGACCACGACCGGCGCGGACAGCTTGAGGCCGAGCGAGATCACCTCTCCCGTCATGTGGATCAGGTACTGGATGACGCCGTCGCCGTGGGCGAGCAGGTCGGCGGTCGCCAGCGGCACGATCCGGAACGACTGGAGAATGGCCGAAAGATAGACGTGGTGGCCGTCAAGCGAGAGAAAGAGCAGGCCCGCCATGATGTAGTGGAGCTCGGCCACGGCGATCGTCTGCGTCTCCGTGTGCGGATCGAGCACCGAGGCCATCGAGAAACCCATGCTCGTGCCGGCGAAATGGCCGGCGAACTGGATGGCGTCGAAAACCCACCGCGCGCAGAACGCGACCATGAGGCCGAAGCCGATCTCGGTGCAGACCGCCCAGGCGGTCTTCGAGGGCGACTCGAGCACGGCCGGCGGCACGCCCACGCCCGAGCCCATGAGCATCGGGAAGGCGACGAACGCGAAGGCCAGGCCGAACAGCAGCTTCACCGTCGGCGGCACCGCGCGGTCGCCGTAGATGGGCAGAAAGAACATCAGGCTCGTGACCCGCACGAGGACGAAAAAGAAGCTGAAGAGCTGCGAGTCGGACCAGGCGAAAACGTTGATGGTCCTGCTCCTATCTGACGAGCTCCGGAAAACGGGTGATGAGGTCGGTCGTGTAGTGGGTGATCGTCTCGATCATCCAGGGGCCGCCGATCACGAGCACGACGGCGATGGCGACGATCTTCGGGATGAAGGTGAGCGTCGCCTCGTTGACCTGGGTCACGGCCTGCAGCAGCGACACGACGATGCCGACGACCATCGCCACGAGCAGCAACGGCGCGGCCAGAAACACGGTCACCTTCAACGCTTCCTGTCCGAGCCCTAAGACAAAGTCCTCACCCATCCGTATCCCCCATCAGCCGAAAGACTTGATTAGCGAACCGACGACGAGCTGCCAGCCGTCGACGAGCACGAAAAGCAGAAGCTTGAACGGCAGCGAGATCACCACCGGCGGCAGCATCATCATGCCCATCGCCATCAGGATGCTCGAAACCACCATGTCGAGAATGAGGAACGGCAGATAGAGCATGAAGCCCATCTGAAAAGACGTCTTGAGCTCGCTCAGGATGAACGAGGGCACGAGCACGTACGTCGGCACGTCCTCGCGGTTGCGCGGCTTGGCGACGTCGGCGTGCGCGTAGAAACCTGCGTCGAGGAAGGCGATGGTGACGCCCCGCCCGTTGAAGCGTGCGTCCGCGCCGAGCCTGTCGGCGATGGGGAGAATCTTCGAATCGTGGAGGAGCGACTTCGACGAGCGGGACTGGGGCATCCGAGGATCTCCGAACCTACATGTCGCACCCGAAGGCG
>JACQAX010000026.1 GCA_016194795.1 Deltaproteobacteria bacterium
GCCGACGCGAAGTTCCGCGAAGACCTCTACAACCGCCTCAAGGTGGTGAGCCTCGAGATCCCGTCGCTGCGCGACCGCAAGGAGGACATTCCCGAGCTCGTGAACTACTTCCTCGCCAAGTACACGAAGAAGAACAATAAGCAGGTCTCGCATCTCACGCGGGACGCGATGGCCAAGCTCGCCGGCTACTCGTGGCCGGGCAACGTGCGCGAGCTCGAGAACGCGATCGAGCGCGCCGTCGCGCTCGCGAACACCGCGCAGATCGACGTCGACGACCTTCCCGCCGAGATCCTCAAGCCGGCCTCGGTCCCCGCTCCGGCGTCAGACGGCCAGGGCCCGGCGCCGCAGCTTCCGGACGCGACGAACGTCGGCGCGCGCCTCGAAGAGCTCGAGAAGCAGCACATCATGCGCGTGCTCGCGCAGGTGAGCTATAACAAGAGCCGCGCGGCCGAGGTGCTCGGCATCGACCGCGCCACGCTCTACCGCAAGGCCCAGAAATACGGCATCGACCTGAGAGAGAAATAATGACGGTATCCGACGAGCTCATCAATGCCGCGGTACTGATCCCGCTTCTCGTGCCCGACGCCGCGATTGGGGGAGAGGCCTTCCGTCTGCGTACCCGCACGGGCGAGCTCGTGCTGCCGGCGGCAACCGAAGTCGTGCTGACGGTGCGCACGCACACGGTTGAGCACCACAAGGGACAGATCTCCTTTCCGGGAGGCGCCCACGAGCCCGACGACGCGACCCTCGAAGCCACGGCCTTGCGCGAGAGCCTCGAAGAGATCGGGCTTCTTCCCGAGAGCGTCGAGGTCGTCGCCGAGCTGCCCGAGACCCCGACCTTCGCGACCCCGTTTCGGGTGTTTCCGTTCGTGGGGATCGTGCGCAAGCCCATGGAATTCAAACCCAATCCCGATGAGATCGGCGAGATTATCCGGGTTCCGCTGTCCTTTCTGATGGACCCCGCCCACTCGACCCTCGAGACGTACGAGCGCAACGGCCTGCGAGTCCAGATGCGCGCCTATCACTTTGATTCGCATCGCATTTGGGGCGCCACGGGCCGCATGCTCCAGATCCTGCTCGAAAAGTTTGTTTCCAAGGCTTGATCTGAAAGCCGGACCAAGGTAGTCTGCCGCCCGCAATGGGGATTGCTCTGGGGAAACTTTCAATAACCGCGGCCACCGCGATGCTCGCTCTGACCTGCGCCAGCGCTCACGCTGACGAGGGTCTCGCTCGCATCAGCGAGCTTGGCGATCGCGATCTCGTGGCCCAGAGCCAGAAGGCGAAAGCCAAGCCCAAGGCGCCCAAATACACGTCCGTCGAGGACGAGAGCGAAAGCTCCACGGGCCTGTTCAAGGGAAACCCGCCCCCCGAATCGAGCAATCTCTTCTTCGGCTTCGGCCGCGACTTCTGGGATGCGTGGGGCCTGCAGGGCCGCTTCGCGTATCGCGTGCTCGACAAAGGCTTCGTGCCCGAGCTGAACAACTCGATCTACCTCGAGGGCGGAGTCGGGATGACCTTCTACGGCTCGCGCGGCGGACAGGACGGCGTGACCGGCTTCAGCCTGCTCGCCACCGTTCGCTGGGACTTCCAGCTCAACGACTACGTCATCTTCTTCGCCGACCTCGGCGCCGGCTACACGGGCGTGAGCAACAGCAAGCAGGACTTCGTCAAAGGCGCCAACCTCTGGCCCGCTCTCGGTGTCGGTGCCATCGTCAACGTCACCAACGAGTGGGCCGTCCGCGGCGACCTCTCGTATCAGTTCCTCGGCGTCGGCCTCTTGCACCGCTTCTAATCAGCGGTATTGTAGGAGCCCAAAAATAAAAACGGGGAGTCCCGTGAGGGACTCCCCGTCTAGGTTTGAGCGCTATCTAAGATGCGATTACCAGTGGTAGCTGGCGCTCAAAAGGGCGAACGTCTGGCTGTCGAGGCCAACGGACTGGTTGTCCAGACCGCTGTTCGTCGAGCCATTCTGGTTGACGGCTGCGTTAGCAGCGCCAGTGCCGAAAGCCGAGTCGAGGTGCAGCTTGCCGAACTTGAACGTCGAACCGATACGGAAGTTCGTGTTGCCGTTCTGGCTCTGACCCTTGTCGGTGATCGCAGCCGGGTTCGCGTTAGCACCCTTGTTGCTGCTGGCGAAACGACGGCTGTTGACGAGGTCCATCGTAGCACCGGCACGGAGCGTGAGCCAGCTGGTGGCTTCCGCTTCGATCGCAACATTGAGAGGAAGGACGAAGTCCTTGAAATCCTTGTTGCGGTCCGGACCAGCCTGGCCACCGAGAGTGGCAGCTGCTGCGCCGTTGTCGTCTTCAACCGAGTTGACCCAGAAACCGACGTTTTTCAAGACGTGCACGCCGTCCGCGACCTTGGTGTCGTGACCGAAACCAATGCCCCAGATGTTGTGACGAACCTGAGTCTGCGTGCGTCAGCATTGTTCGGCTGAGTACCAGCGTACTGGTCGCGGTTGTAAGCCCAAGCAGCGTGAACGCCCCACTTCAAGCCGGTGTCGCCACCGAAGAAGAGGTCGATCGGACGAAGCGTCGGAACAACGGAAGCCGTGCCAATGAAGGTGGCAAGGTTACCGGTGCCCGGAGCTACGAGGTTACCGCCGCCGTAAACGTTACCGGCGTTCGAGTTGTAACCATTGATCGCGCCGTTGCCGCCGCGGTTGACGTAAACGCCGTAAGCGAAGTTTTCAAATTCGCTCTTGAACCAGCCGCCTTCCATACCCTTCTGGACGACCGCGTAGTTCTTGTTGTCGTTGACGTAAGCCGGGTTGTAAAACACGTTGTAGTCGTCGTCATACCAGAGAGCGCCGTTGACGGCGTTCGTGGTGATGGTCGACGTGAATGTCGGCTGAGTGCCGAACACCGCTACCCGCGGAACACCTGCCATTGCACTGCTGCCCACCAGCAGAGCGGCAAATACCGCAGTCGTTAAAAAATTCCCTTTCATGCTTCCTCCTTTTTTAAAGCACAAGTTGACACAATTCATCGAAATCAAAAAAAGGCAGAAACTAACCAAGTTCGTAAGGCTAATAGTGTACTGACAGTATCTAGATTCACCGCGGTCCGAATAAGTGTCAAGGAATATTACCCATTTTTGCCTAGCGGCTTTGGTGAGTCCTGCTGCAGCGCACTATACTTCTTTCTTTTTTTATTATTGGTAGTGCCCTTTGCACGGCGAAGCAACACAAAGATGCTTGTCCGGAAAGCGGCTGTCAGAGCGGAAAGACAGCAATCACAAACCGCGAATGAGCCATAGCGGCCCGCTACCGGTCATTCACTTTTTTTCAACGTCCCGGAACAGGCCACCCAGGCACCGCTTAAGACGCTCGCCTCTCGTCCAAGCGAAGAAACCTCGAGCTTCGGCTCGATTTCGGGACGACCTTTCAGAAGATTCGCCACCAGAGCAGTCGTGCGAGGGAGAAACAAATCAGACTCGCCCTTGAGGCCGCCCGAGAAGAAGATTTTCTGCGGAGAAAAAACGACGGCGTAGTTGTGAATCGCCCGCGCGAGCATCTCGGAGAACTCCGCGAAGATACGCTTGGCGACGACGTCGCCGGCGCGCGCGCGCAGCACGAGCTGTTCGGGATCCGCGGGCACGGCTCTTCCACGGCGTTTCCATTCCGCGCGATTCTCGACGATGCGTCGGCGCAACGCCGTTCCCGAAAGCACGGCCTCCGCGCAGCCGCTGTTGCCGCAGCCGCACCGATACGGACGATCCGTGATGATGAAATGGCCGGCCTCCGGTCCCAATCCGGAACCACCCATGAAAAGCTCGCCGTCGATCACGACGCCGGTTCCGAGGCCGGTTCCGAAGGTGAGCACCATCCAGTTGCGCAACCCGCGCGCGCCGCCGAGCCAGCCTTCCGCGGCCGCCGCGGCGGCGGCATCGTTCTGCATGTGAACGGGGATGCCGAGCCGGGCGCACAGCGGCGCGCCGATCCGGATGTCGCCCCAGCGCGGGAAGTTGGTGGGCTGAAGAAGAATGCCCCGCTCGACGTCCGAGCTTCGTACCGCCGAGGTCGAAGCCCAGGTAGGCGACGTGCATTTTTTTCCGAGCGGTCGCGGCGCGCTTTTTCCTCATGCTTACCGTAAACTAACTCTATATGAAGAAGACTGACAAGAAGGCAAAGGGCAAGACCGCGCCCGGCAACGGACTGGGGCGGGAAGTATGGGGGATCGTTTTCGTGTTCTTCGGGACGTTCACCCTGCTGGCTCTTCTCTCATATAACCATTCTGATCCGTCGCTCTTCACCCAGACCAAGCGGTTGCCAATCAACTACGGCGGCCGGATCGGCGCGAACGTCGCGGAAGCCTTCATCCAGTTCGCCGGCATCGCATCATTTATAATGGTGGGGCTGCTGTTCTCGGTGGCGGTAAAGCTCTTTCGCGGCGAGCGCTTCGCGAAGCTCGCGGCAAACCTGTTCTGGCACCTGCTCTCGGTGGTGACCTGCGCCACGTTCATCTCGCTCGTCATCGGCTCGGTTGGCTTCGGCGTCACGCGGATTGCCTGCGGCTGCGTGCTCGGGGGCTGGATCGCCGGCGCCCTTCTCCACTACCTGAACCTGTGGGGCGCGACGCTGTTCACGCTTTCGGCGCTGCTCATCTCGCTCGTGTTCTCGACGCCGTTTTCGGCGGCGGGCTTCTTCAGGCTCGCCACGGCGCTCGCCATCGGCGGAACGGCGTGGGCGGTGCAGGCGTTCTCGAAGGCCGCGCGCGCGATCGTCTGGGCCGCGGGCCAGCGCCGCAAGACCGAGCGCCTCACGGAAAAGCTGACCGAGAAGCTGATCGACACGGGCGCCAAAGGCAAGCCCGCCCCAGCGCACGAGGCCACCGTGATCGAGTTTCCGGAAGAAGCCTCGGGTGACGAGGACGACGCCAAGCCGGCCGCGGCCACCCGGCGCCCGGTTCTCGAGATCGGCGACGAGTCGTTTCTCGAGGTCGTGCCGCCCGCGCACGCCGTCGCGAAAAAAGCTCCGGTCGCCAAGAAGTCGACGAAAAGCTTCACCGGCGGAAGCGGCGTGTTCGCGCTCCCCCCGCTCGACCTTCTCAACGAAGGCCCGGCCAAGATCACCGAGCTCGACCGCAAGAAGCTCATCGAGAACTCCGAGCTGCTCAAGAAAACTCGGAGCGCGAGATGGTCTACATCCGCGAGATCCTCTCGACCGACGAGTTCCAGTCGAGCACGCACACCATCCCGATCGCGCTTGGCAAAGACATCTCGGGCGCGCCGGTCGTGAGCGACATCGCGCGCATGCCCCACCTGCTCGTCGCCGGCGCGTCGGGCAAAGGCAAGTCGGTGTTCATCAACTCGCTCATCTGCTCGCTGCTTTACAAGTTCACGCCGAACGATCTGCGCCTGATCATGGTCGACCCGAAACAGGTCGAGCTCAATCTCTACGAGGGGATCCCGCACCTGCTGCTTCCGGTCGTCGACGACCCGAAGAAGGCGTCGACCGCGCTGAAGTGGGCGGTCAACGAGATGGAGCGCCGCTACAAGATCATGGCCAAGAGCGGGATGCGCAACATCGCCGGCTTCAACGGCAAGCTCGAGAAGGAAGGCGAGAAGAGCATCCGCGACCTGCTCTGCCCGAAGACGGCCGAGGGGCTGCCCGAGCCGGGCTCGCTCGCCCATCTTTTCGAGCACGACGAGAAGGGCGATCCGCGCGTCGAGCGCATGCCGATGATTCTCGTCATCATCGACGAGTTCGCGGATCTGATGATGACGGCGCCGAAAGACATCGAGACGAGCGTCGCGCGCCTCGGCCAGAAAGCGCGCGCCGCCGGCATCCACCTGGTCATCGCCACCCAGCGCCCCTCGGTCGACGTCATCACCGGCCTCATCAAGGCGAACCTGCCCTCGCGCGTCGCGTTCCAGACGGCGTCGAAGATCGACAGCCGCACGATTCTCGACGGCATCGGCGCCGAGAAGTTGCTGGGCAACGGCGACATGCTCTTCATCCCGCCGGGGCTTTCGCGCCTCACGCGCATCCACGGCGGTTTCGTCAACGAGGAAGAGATCGGCCGCCTCTGCGAGCATTGGAAGAAGCAGGGCTCGCCGGTCTACAAGGAAGAGATCCTGGTCGAGCCCGAGGAAACCGTGGGCGTCGACGAAGCCGACGGCGCGGGCGACGAGCTCTACGGGTCGGCCATCGCGATCGCCAAAGAGCTCGGCTCGATTTCGACGAGCATGCTCCAGCGCCGCTTGAAGGTCGGCTACAACCGCGCCGCGCGCATGGTCGAGGCGATGGAGCTGCAGGGCCTGGTCGGCCCGGCCGACGGCGCCAAGCCGCGCGAAGTGCTCATGTAGGGCGGCGGCGGCTCAGGCGGCGAGCTTCAGGCGCGCATCGGTCGAGAGCACGGCGACGCGGTACTCGGCGCCATGCTTGTCGCGAACCGCGAAGTCGCGCGCGACGAAGTTGCGGGCGAGCGCGGGAGAGGCCTGCTCCGCCTCGCGGGCGACCTTCTCGAGCATGACGAGCAGCGTGCGGTCGGCGGCCGTGCCCGGCGCCTTGCGCTCCATCTCGAGCGTGCGCGCGGCCTCGACGAAGGGGCTCGTGTTTCCAGCCTCCTCCCAGTACGCCTCGCGATGGCCCGCCATGTCCTCCCAGATCGGCCGGATGCTCCCGAGCGCGATGCTCGCGCGGAAGTAGAAGCCGTCGACGCCCGGCGGAAACAGCCCCTGCCGCTTGAGCTCGCCGGCCAGGAGCTCCGAGACGCGGCCGATGTCGGCGAAGGCCTTGAGCGCGGTCGCAACCACGTCGGGCGTTTTCTCGGCGTCGAAAAAGACGATGACCTCGTCGCCCTTGCGGTTGATGATCGTGCCGCCGAGCCCCAGCGCCGCCGTGTAGACCTGCGAGCGCCAGGCGCCGACCAGGTCGAGCGAGCGGTTGACCGCGCGCTGCTTGTAGAAGGGCTCGGACGATTTGAGATCCGCGACGAAAAGCACCCCGTTGATCAGCTCGGGCAGCACGGGGCGCCGGTGGTACTCGGAAACAGGCGCCTTGCGCACGAGCGCCTCGTCCTCGGCATACTCCTTGAGCGCGATCGCCGCGAAGTAAACCATGAAGCCGAGCAGCTCGAACCCTTTCCAGAACGTGCGAAAGCTCGTGGGAAGCAGCTTGTGGCCGTCGAGGAAATAGTAAGTCGCGACGAGCGCCAGGCCTCCGCCGAAGAGCAGCAGGCGTCGCGCGCGCACCGGAATCGCGCCCGCCAGATCGCGCGCCGTGAGGATCGCGAACGCCTGCAGCAGGCACGCGAGGCCGCCGAGCAGGAAGCCGAGCGGCGTGACGGTCGAGACGAGCGCCTCGCGCCACGCGATGCGCTCCTGGATGCCCGGCGCCAACAGGGGCGCGCAGGCGGCCGCGATGATCGTCAGCGCGAGCCCGACACGAAGAGCGCGATGGCTCGTGCGGGCGAACGAAAAGCCGAGCAGCGCGGCGAAGCCCGAGAGCGCGACGCGGTTGGCGAGCCCGATCCCCAGCGCCGTTCCGTACTCGAGCTGGCGCTGGAGAAAGTCGACCCAGCGCGCCTCCCAGCCGGCGGCGGCCAGGCTGAAGAGCGCGAGGTAGAAGTACTCCTGCTTGGCGGGCGAAGGCGCCCAGAGGAAGAAAAACAGCGCCGCGAGCAGCGTGAACGAAAGCGCGAGCGCGAGCGGCCGCCCGCACTCCCAGAAGCGCATCATGAACGTGTACTGATCGGCGGTCGCGGGCCGCACGAAGCCGAGCGGGAGGTTGTCGCAGAAATGGTCGGGCGGAATGTGCTCCTCGTCGAAATGCACGTGGATCGCCACGCGCAGCGGGCGGGTCGACCGGAGGTCGGCGGCGCTGAGCTGCAGCAGGATCGGCGCCGGGTCGTTCGAGCCGCGCGCGGCCTTGACGAAAACGCCGTTCACCCAGATGCGATAGCTCGAGTAGAGATGACTCAGCATGAGCTGGGTGGCGCCGAGCTGCCTGGCCGCGGCGAGCGTCTCGGGCGGAAGCGTCAGGCCGAGCCAGAAATCCTTCCAGAGCCTTTTTTTCACCCGCTCCTCGTGGTCGGCGCCGAACCGGGGCGCTCCGTCGCGCCAGAGCAGCGGGCTCGTCGAGTTGGCGATGCAGCCCGGCGAGTCGCGCGCGATGTCGGGACACGGCTCGGGCGACGAGCCGTAGTGCACGCGAAGATCCGCGTCCTTGAGAAAAAGCTCGGGCTCGAGCCGGTACCAATGCGAGACGCTCCGCCAGAACGGCGGCCCCCACGTCAGCGCGAGCGCGGCGAAGCAGAGCGCGAAAATGGCGTAGAACGCGCGGGGCGCCCGGCCGTCGAGGATCTCGGCGCGGTCGGCCTCGGAGCGCTCGAGCCATTTCGAAGCGCGAAGTAACGTTGCGGTGACAAAGCCCATCGCCTACTCATCGGACGGAGCGCGCGCGTGCCAGCTGGGCAGGATTTGCCGCCGCTTTATTTGCAGAGCCGCAGCGAGTTCGTGGCGGCGGCGTCGCTCAGGATCTCGGCGCTGGGCCGGATCGTGCGCTGCTGGGTATCGTAGTTCACGGCGACGAGGCCGAAGCGCGGAGCGAAGCCCAGGATCCACTCCCAGTTGTCGATCAGCGCCCAGTGCATGTAGCCACGCACGTCGGCGCCGTCGTCGATGGCGTACGACACCTGCTTGAGGTGGTCGCAGAGGAACTGCCGGCGCATCGTATCGCCCGCGTCGGCGATCCCGTTCTCGGTGATGTAGACGGGCCAGCCGAAGCTCGACGCCTTCATGATGCTCTTGTACATGCCCTCGGGGTAGATCTCCCAGCCCAGGTCGTTGTGGGGCGCGTCCACCTTGGTCATGATGTCGAACTTCTGCGGCGAGCCGAGGTCGAACTTGATCAGGTCGCGCGTGTAATAGTTGATGCCGACGTAGTCGAGGGCGCCCTTCATCCCGGGCACCTCTTCGCTGTAGTCGACGAGGAAGGGGATGCTCAGCTTGAGGTGGCCCGTCTTGAGCGAGCGCAGGATCTGGCTGTTCCAGAAGTCGTCGATGAAAACGGCGAGCAGCGCATCGAGCGGGTTCCACCAGCTGTTGCCCTCGAAAACGCGCATGTGGTGCGCGAAGCCGACGCGCGCGCTCGGGATGAGGTCGTGGATGATGTTGTAGGCCTTCGCGTGCGCCTTCACGAGATTGGCGAGCACCTGGACGCCCTGCTTGAGATCGGTCTTGCCCGGCGGCGTGAGGCCGACGACGTAGCCGGTGAGCACCATCACGTTCGGCTCGTTCACCGTGAGCCAGTAGTCGACGAGGTCACCCAGCCCGAGGACGACGCGCGCGGTGTACTGCGCGAACCACGTCACCGTCTCGGCGTTGGTCCAGCCGCCCTGGTCGGTCACCCAGATCGGCGTGGTGAAATGGTGGAGCGTGACCATCGTTTTGAGGCCGCGGTCGTGTGCCGCCTTGAGCACGTCGCGGTAGTGCTTGATCTCGGCCCAGTTCCAGACGCCCTGGCTCGGCTCGATGCGCGACCACTCGATCGAAAGACGATGGGAGTTGTGGTGCATCTGCTGGGCGAGGCTGAAGTCGGTGTCGTAGAGATGATAGCTGTCGTCGGCCAGGCCGGCGCGATCCTTGGTGTGGCCACCGAGCTCCCACTGGTACCAGTCGCTATTGTAGTTTCCGCCCTCGACTTGATGCGCCGCGGTAGCCGCACCCCAGAGGAAGTTCTTCGGGAAAGTGATGGGTTTCGGCCTGCGAGGCGCGGCACCCATGGCAGCAACGCCAATGGCCACGATCGCGACGAGCAAAACTAAAAGACGAGTGTTCCTCATCTCTTTCCCCCCATCATTCAAGGCTTCCATCTTTGTCACGGATGCGCAATGGACAGAACCTGCCGATCTGTTGTACGAGCCTCGCCAGGGGGAAATAGATGAAAGCATCGATACGTGTTTTTCTGACCGTGGCGTGTTTGATCTGCGGCATCGCCGCGTTCGCAAAGGCGTTTGCGGGCGAGCCGAAAATGCTGCGCGGCACCGTCTCGAAAGTTTCCGATGGCGACACCATCCACTTCGTCGACCATGACTCGGGCGAGACGCTCAAG